>QHYO01000465.1 GCA_003224135.1 Acidobacteriota bacterium
AGCGGGTGAGCTACCACTTGATGCTGCACCGGCAAATCCAGTTTGTGCGCGACGAGCAGCACATGAATCGCTTCGGAGGCAGTCTCGATCACTCCGCCCGCCTCCGGCAGCGTTCCATCATAGAAGGGAAGTTGCAGGCGAATTGCATCGTTCAACTCCGAATCTCCAAACCACGGAAAGTTATCGTAGTAAGCAGGAACGCGAGGCGACTCTGTGAGGTGAAAATTCAGCGTTAGTCCCTCAGTGCGCGTACGAAAATCGTACTTCACCGTGGCGAACAATCCGGTAGCAACCAGTTTGTCCGCGGCCCTCTGCAAATCCTCACGTCCAACCTGCGCCCCAACCTGCAATCCCGTCAGCGCCGCAATCTGCGCCTCCGTCAGCTTCTTCTGCCCGTCGCTCCGCACTTCCCGCAGCGCCGCCGTCCCGTTCCCCTCCGTCTGCGCTTGGCTTAAAGAGCCCGACAGATTTAGCAGAATGAATGGCAAGACAAAAAGGACCCGCGTCATCAACCGGTTGCGCATATCTGCATTCTACCGAAAAGGTGTGTCATCTATTCAATCGACACTGCCATCGAACTGCAGTTAGAGCCGTGGATCAACCGGCTCACTCTCAAGCGCCAGAACTCCAAAGACACATTCATGAACCCGACGTAGCGGCTCTCTTCTCACAAATCGTTCCAAGGCTTCAACCCCAAGCGCGAACTCCCGCAACGCGAGGGATCGTTTTGTAGAAACGGCTCGAGAGCGCAGACGCTCCAGGTTTCCGGACAACAAGTATTCCGGACCGTAAATGATTCTCAGATACTCGCGCCCGCGGCACTTGACCGCCGGTTGAACAAGTCCACGTCGGCCCCGCGCAACGAACTCAAGCGGTTTAACGACCATTCCTTCTCCGCCATTGTCCGTTAACTCCTGCCACCACGTGGTGGCTGCATCCGTAATTGAAGTGTCGGTGATATCTACTTTCTTATACGGAGTTGCAAGAAGTAGCCCGTCGCTCGCCTTACAGATTCGAGCGAGCGTCTCCATGTGCCAGACATGGTCACGATTCACATGGACTTGTCCTTCGGTCGCCAGCAGATGAAACGGAGCGAGCTTCAAATCACTTACCGAGTTCACGGGCCAGCAGTATCGCCGGTACGAATCGACGTACAGATTGGCCGCTTCGAGCCGCCGCCTGAATCGTTCTGCCAGGGCCTTCGCCCCGTCTGTGCCAGAAGGGAGTTTCTCCGATGACCACGCGGCCCCGGCGAGTGATGCACGCGCTGCTGCACCCACTGATGCGTATTGCTGCCGAAGCAGCTCCTGTGCTTTGGCTGACCATGGCATTAGCTCGGCGTCGAGGCAAATCCAATCCGTCTGAAATGTTTCCCAGATTCCTGCCGTTTTCACCGTGTTCGCGACATGTTTCAGAAATTCTTTTTCAGTTTTTGGATCATTAAAAAACTGTCGGCCTGTTCGCGTGTAGCAGATTCCGATCCCTTCTTCCAGAACGCCAAAACGGGTTCGCGCCGTATCTTCGTTTTTGCAAACAATCACCACTGCGCGCGAGCCCATATGTTTTTCTTCGCACACCACGCTCGGAATACCTTCACGGCGGAAGTATGCAAAAGCTTCCGCAGGGTGCTCGAGAAACTCAGCGTGCAGCGACGTTTCCGTCGGCGACATCGTAGGTGGCAAATAAATCAGCCACTTCGGATTCGCCGCGAAACGGCTCATCACCTCCAACGCCGCCAGGGCATTTTCTTCGCGAACCGTAACATTGTGGTGCAGCCGCGTGGTAACGATGCGTTTTCCGATCACATCTTCGATCTCGAGCAAATCGTCGTAAACCTGTTGAGAACTGAGTGCGGGCGCGTCAGCTGCATCAGGTTTAAGCGGCTTCACGGGCCGCGAATAGGCCGCATGCGCCGCCACGGAAATAAGTTCCTTTTCCGGGTAACGGAGAGCTGTCAGACTCCCGCCAAACACGCAGCCGGTGTCGATATTGATCGTGCGATTGAGCCAGTCCGGCTGTGGTACAGGAGTGTGACCGTAAACGACCATCGCTTTACCGCGATATTCAGCCGCCCAGTTGTAACGAACCGGCAAGCCAAATTCGTCGGTCTCGCCCGTTGTTTCGCCATACAGCGCAAAGTCGCGCACCTTGCCCGATCCACGGCCCTGCATTTCTTCTTTCATCCCCGCATGCGCAACGACTAGTCTTCCGTCATCCAGGACGTAGTGGCTCACCAAATCGTCCATGAATTGTGAAACTTCTTCCCGAAATTCCGGCGATTCCTTTTCGAGCTGTTCGAGAGAATTTGCGAGCCCGTGTGTAATCTGGACGTCGCGTCCGCGTAGTTTCCGCATCAACTTCACATCATGATTGCCGGGCACGCATAGCGCTGTCCCGGCTTTCACCATGCGCATCGCGAGACGAAGCGTCTCAGAAATCTTTGGACCGCGGTCGACTAAATCTCCAAGAAAAATTGCCTTCCTGCCTGCGGGCGGCGAAACCACGTATCCGTTGGCTCCTGTCTCGGCGGAATATCCCAGTCGAATGAGCAGTTCTGCCAATTCATCGAAACAACCGTGGACATCACCGATGATGTCGAAGGGGCCGTGCTCATGCTTCAAATTATTCCACAGCGGTTCTCGCACAATCTCGGCAGCGTCTACTTCCTCTGGGCTCCGCAATATGTGGACCTTGCGGAATCCTTCCCGTTCCAACCCGCGCAGGGAACGCCGCAATTGCTGGGAATGCTGCCGCACAATGTGCGGGCCAAAATTGCGGTCTGATCGTTCGCGATTGCGGTCTTGGCAAAGCCGCTCAGGCATATCGAAAACAATTGCAACAGGCAGGCAGTGATACTGTCGCGCCAACGCGATGATTGGCTTGCGCGCTTCGACTTGCACGTTCGTGGCATCGATGACGACCAGCTTCCCGGCAGCGAGTCTCTTTGACGCGATGAAATGCAGCACGTCAAACGCATCATTCGTAGCCGCCTGGCTGTTCTCATCGTCCGAAACCAGCCCGCGACAGAAATCCGACGAAAGGATTTCGGTCGTTCGGAACTGTTTTCGGGCGAACGTGGATTTTCCTGAGCCAGACGGCCCGATTAGCACGATCACAGCGAGTTCTGGAATAGGCAATTTCATGCTCGCGTGAAAATCGCCATTTGCGTTGGGCTTCCAAGAGCCGCGTCTTCCGGCCCAATTGGCAGAAAACGGGCCGCGTACCCGAAACGAGCGCAAATGGAGGCTGCCCACGCTTGAAATTCAGAGCGCGTCCACTCAAATCGATGATCCCTGTGCCGCATGCTGCCGGCAGCGAGTGTCTCGAATTTGACGTTATACTCAACATTTGGGGTCGTGGTGACAACCGTTTGCGGCCGCGCGAATTCAAATAGCACTCGCTCGAATGCCGCGAGGCGCGGCGGGTCTTGGTGCTCAATCACTTCCACCACTGTTGCCGCGTCGTACCCAGCGAGCCGCTTGTCTCGATAAGTCAGCGATCCGTGGATCAGGCTGATGCGATCCTTCTGCATGGTCGGCAGGTCGTCCATCCGCAGTTTTCGCGCGGCAATTTCGAGGCTGCGATGCGAGACATCCATTCCAACGATCTCGGCGAATTGTCTGTCCTTCAACAGCTCACGGAGGAGACGGCCCTCGCCGCATCCGAGGTCGAGAACGCGTTTTGCGCCGACACCGCGTAGCGCGGCGACCACCGCACCGATACGTTGGTCGGCCAGACTAATGGTCCTTTCAATTTGCTCTTCCTCGCGTGTGCGAGCTTCAGCTAACTCGTCCGCCGCGGGTTCTTCTTCTCCGAGCAGCTGCTCCAGAGCGTCATTGACCAAATGTTTCTGGTGTCGCAAGTATCGTCGCGCGATCAGTTCGCGCTCCGGATGTCCCTGCAGCCAGTCCTCGCCGTGGCGCAAAAGCTTTTCAACTTCGTCGTCTCCGACCCAATAGTGTTTGTCGTCGTCCAGAACCGGTAAAAGAACGTACAGATGTGTGAGCAGATCTTTTAAGCGAACTCTTGCCTTCAGCGTGACTGCGAAATATCTGCTCGCACCCCATTCTGGAAACTTTTCGTCAAGCGGTAGCTGTGCGGCGGACAGTTCGTAGCCCAACGGCTCGAACAGTTTGCGCAGTAATCCTTCGCCGCCGCGACAGGGCACTACTGCTATGTGCGCCTCGAGAGGAAGTGGCGAGTCGGCCAATGCCTGCCGCTCTTTGCTTTTGCCTGACATGGCCGTGTTGAAGGTGCGCGCAATCGCCACACTCAAGAACGATGACGCGGTATATGGCCGGTCATTCACATACTGTTCAAGCGAGCGTCCTTCACCGCTGGGACCACGGCGATTCCGTACCAGTCCGATCGGATCAATCTCCATGGCGAGCGCCGCGGTACAACGGTTGGCTGTCGCTTCCGGATAAAAGACATGAGCTCTGCCGAAAGCCAGCTCCACTGTGTGAATGCGGGACGGACTCTTGTGCAACAGGTAGCCGAGGTCAGTGCCTGGATGTCCTGAATAAGTGATCGTCAGTAGCATTTCCGCAGTGACCCGTTACTCTACAGTAACAGATTTTGCGAGGTTACGGGGTTGATCGACGTCGCAGCCGCGGCGGACGGCGATGTGGTAAGCGAGCAGCTGTAGCGGAATGATTTCGAGGAGGGGAACCAGCAGTTCGGGAGCAGGCGGTAATTCGATCAGGTGGTCGGAGGCTTCGCGAGCGAGGTGATCGTTTTGCGTGACGATGGAAATGACGATACCGTCTCGGGCTTTCACTTCCTTGATGTTGGACACGCTTTTTTCGTAGAGAGTGACGGACGCGGGATCGGAATCATCTCGCGTGGCCAGGACAACGACAGGCAGATTCTCGTCGATGAGGGCGTTGGGGCCGTGCTTCATTTCACCTGCCGGATAACCTTCCGCGTGGATATAGGAAATCTCTTTGAGCTTGAGGGCGCCTTCGAGAGCGATGGGATAGTGAATGCCGCGGCCGAGATAGAGAAAATCGGAGCAGCGGAAAAATTGTCGCGCGAGATGTTCGTAGAATCCGGTTTGATCGGCTTGAAGAATGGTTTCGATTTTGTGAGGAATCTTGGTGAATTCCTGGAGAAGATGTTTGGCAGCGTCGCCGGAGAGGGCACCGCGAACTTCTCCAAGATATGCAGCAAGTAAGACAAGCGCAGTAAGTTGTGAAGTAAAAGCTTTCGTCGAGGCGACACCAATTTCCGGGCCCGCATGCGTCAAGATCGAGCCGGCGGCTTCGCGGGTGATCATGGAGCCAAGAACGTTACAGATCGCGAGAGTTGGCGAGGCTTTCTGTTTTGCTTCGCGTTGCGCCGCGATTGTGTCGGCCGTTTCTCCTGATTGGCTGATGCAGACCGTTAAAGTTTTCGAGTCGAGGATCGGATCGCGGTAGCGGAATTCGCTGCCGTAATCCACTTCGACGGGAGGCGACGATACGAACGTTTTTGAATTCGCGGAATTGTTGCTCGCTGATTCCCATATCGCCGAGATAGATTTTTCCGGTGTCCTGCGAAATGCGTCCGAGAAAAGTGTCGCGGACGGCACGGGGCTGCTCGAAAATCTCCTTCTGCATGTAGTGCTTGTAGCCGCCCTTTTCCGCCATGATGGGATCCCACGCGACGTGATGCGGTTTGCGCTCGACGGGCTTGCCGTCGTGGTCCATGACGCGAACGCCTTTTTCGGTGAGGACTGCGATATCGCCATCAACGAGGAAAAACATCTTGCGCGTGTGCTCAAGAAGCGCGGGAATATCGCTGGCGACAAAATACTCTCCGTCTCCGAGACCGATAACCGCGGGCGGACCACAACGGGCAGCGACGATTTTATTTGGATCGCTGGTGGAAAGAAAAACGAGCGCGTAGATTCCGCGAACCTGCTTGAGCGATGTGCGAACGGCTTCTTCGAGAGGAACCTTTCCTTCGGGGCCTTGCATATTCTTCTCGACAAGGTGCGCGACGATTTCGGTATCGGTCTCGGTAACGAATTTGTGGTCTTCGCGCTGGAGCTGTTCCTTAAGCTCAAGATAGTTTTCGATGATGCCGTTGTGCACGACGACGATTTGTCCGGCGCAGTCGCGATGAGGATGCGCGTTTTCTTCGGTGGGACGGCCGTGCGTAGCCCAGCGAGTGTGTACAATGCCGTAAGTTCCTTCGATGGGTGATTTCTGAATGGCCTCCTCGAGATTGCGAAGTTTGCCGGAGGCGCGGCGGATTTCGAGTTTGCCCGCAGAATCGACGACGGCAATACCGGCAGAGTCGTAGCCGCGATATTCGAGTTTGCGTAGCCCTTCGATGATGACAGGAACAACTTTTTTGGGGCCGATGTAGCCCACGATTCCGCACATGCGACAAGTCTCCTGAAACAGTGTTCTAGAAGCGTAGCATGCGAGACAAAAGGACTGGCAAATTCAAAAACCGGATGACGCGAATTCTGACAGTACGCTCTCTAGGAAAGCGCAGTCAGTCGACGATCTCGAAGCGGTATTCCTCGATGACCGGATTAGTGAGAACTTCCTTGGAAATTTTCTCGAGCTGCTTCTGGGCCTCGTCCCGGGACCAGCCGTCGAGATTGAGAACGAAGAATTTGCCCTGGCGAACGTCGGTTATGGCGCCATAGCCAAGACCGGAGAGGGCGTGATGGATTGTTTGACCCTGGGGATCGAGAACGGTGCGCTTTGGCATGACCCAAACATGAGCTTTCATAAGAAAAGTATAGCAGGAGGCGCAAGGGGTGGATGAGGTTGGGAGTTGTGCGTAGCGCGAGCCGAATTGCATGCGACGCACTGGCACTACGTACCCAGCACCCAACCATTTCGGAGATGAGCGACAGGGAACTGTGACTCGGAAAATGCAAACCCGTCGGACTTTACGGAAGGCGGCTGGGTGATCCACGCTGGTGCGCCCCTCTAAGCAGCTTGGCTTCTGTGGCAAAAGCTTCGCGCGCCGGAAGAACCTGGCAGAGAAGAGCGTCTGAAAGAGATTCCTCGGAGCAACCCAGACGAGTTGCCCGGTTTGCGATACGCCGTTGTTAGCTGTTGAGTGAGATGGGCCAGAGGGAGGCTGAGCTGGCTACGGCGAAGCCCATGCGGTCGTAGATGGCGGCAGCACGGGTATTGGCTTTGCTGACGTGGAGGAAGGATTTTAAGCCGGTGCTCGCATGATCATTGAGAAGGCGATTCATCAGCAGCCTTGCGTAGCCTTTGCCGGTGTGTGCCGGATGCGTGCAGACCGCGCTGATTTCGCTGAGGCCAGGCACGGCCAGGCGCTCGCCAGCCATGGCGACGAGCTCGCCGTTGATGCGGATGCCGTAGTAGGTACCCATCTCATTTGTGCGCGGGCGGAAGAAGCCTGGGAAAGCGAGATCTGTGAGCGCGACCATCGCGGGAGCGTCTTCGGGCGTCAAGCGCAGGATCTGAACTTCGCTGGCCTTCCCTTCGGATGGCGGAGGCGATGGAAAAAGCATCTGGAAGCAGTGAAGAGGCGGGCCTACGTTGAGTTTGCGGGTGGGTTGTGGCTGCGGGCCAATGAGATAGACGCGCTCGCCTGGAGCGAGCAACTCTTCGAGTGGTGACGGAACGGAATGGGTGCTATCCGCGAGTGCGGCCAAGGGGACAACCTCTGCGGGGTAGCGAACGGCCGTACTTCCGATCACCGCAAAGCGCGCATGCATGGTGTGCAGAGCATTCCACACGAGATGGTCGAACGGTCCGTCAGTCATACTTTTCCACGGAGATTTGTTTTACGGAAAGTGGCCCTTTGGTGCGCGGCACGTCGTGGTCCACGCAGCTGAAAGGATACTCGGAAAAGCGCTCAGGAAGAGAATTCGAAATTGAGACGGCGATCGCAAACGCAAACTTTACTGCGCGACTTCATCTCTCGAGTGTAGGCCGGAGGACGGGGAACTGGCGGAACTCTGTTCGGAACCCGAACGTGATTGAGTTCCAACGGGACTCGGCGCGGAGGATGAGACAGCCGCAAGTAGGATATTTTTCGCAAGTGGGACGGTGACTCGGAGGAGCGCGCCTTGCTCTGGTGATTCTAGGTCCAGCGTTCCATCCATATCCGCGATACGTCCGCGCATTCCGCCAAAACCGACTCCGGACGGCGCTCCACTGGTTTTAAAATTCTGCAGGACAGTTTCGGGCATTCCTTTGCCATAGTCCCTGAGTGTCATCACGATGGCGCCGGACTTTACCGCGACAACCACTTCGGCCCTGTTGGAGCCGGAATGGCGGTGAACATTGGTGAGACCCTCCTGCAAGACACGGAAGAGAGTTAATTCCAGTTCTCTCGGAAGCTTCAAGTCAGTCGGTATATCGAGACTAACCGCAATCTTGCTGCGGTCCGAGAAGCCGTCGACCAGCCATTTTGCGGCAGCTGAAAATCCGATTTCGTCCAGCATCGGAGGATGCAAAAGATACGACAACGTTCGCGACTGATGCCTTCTTCAAGAAGTTGCAGGGATTCGGAGATTGCCTGGGAATTGTTCGGGGTGTTCGACTGGGCGCGCGCTGCTGTGAAGGCGAAAAATCGCACGCGGAAAAAAGCGATGCATTTCCAAACGATGGTGCAGGCCGATCTGCCGCAAGGGCGAAACGGAAAGCACAGAGAGATTGTCACAACTATTCTGTCGGATCTGGATCGCTTGAGCACCGGCTCCGCGCTAAAGGTGCCACTTGCTGAATTGGTGGAATCGAAAGAGAAGGTCAGGTCAGCCCTGAATCGCGCACCGCGCAGAGCCGGGCGGAAAGTTATGACCGCAAGTGACACGAATTATTTGTATGTGTGGAACGGAGACAACTAACCCACCGATTTCGCGGCAGCGGCCCGCCGGAGCGAGCTAAGTGCGCTGGCCTCATCCGGCATAATGT
>QHYO01000466.1 GCA_003224135.1 Acidobacteriota bacterium
ATGAAAGGCGTTGATGTGCCTCTTGGGCAATTCTCCCAAATAGAATTTCAGGTCTTCATGCCATTGTTCTTTCGAGAGATCGAGCGTTGGTGTAGACGAGCCGGGCGGTCGCGATTCCCCCGTGCGGCGCACCTCAATCAAACCAGTATCGTCTCCCGCTACAAATGTGCCATGAAGCACTGCGGCGTCAACCTGCAGCTCAACGGAAACGCGATCACCACCGGCTCCAAGTTGCAGACGCAGATTACCTGCATCAAAACTTCCTCCCTCGACTGAGTAAGTCCCTACTGGAGTGACCAAATCTCCTTCGTAGCTCCCATCAGCGCACCGCAAATTGAGGGAGACCTCTAACTTTCCGGCCTGCTTGCTGATAACTGTACCCTCGAAATAGCCGGTCGGATATCCCGGCTTGCACTCGGCCCGAACGCTTATGGCATTGACTAATGTAGTTATCAGCGCGATCCACGCCCAGTTACGCAATTTCTTTAGCAGCATCGTTGTTCTCACACTCCGCTTTCTGCGGGATTCCGTTGGGCTAACTGTTCTTGTCGATGCATGTGCACGCACAACCCAGAATGGTGATTGACTTGCGAAGTTGCCGGGGTCGATGAAGTCGCATCCGGTCTGCGGTTGCTTTCATACGGTGCTAGCCCATCGTTTCAGGGTCGCTCGTTTCGTGTTCGCGAATCTGATAGCGAAGGAAGTCGTGAATGGCATCAAGGGCGGAAGGGTCGTCCGTCTTGATCACGACGCGTGCTCCAGTCGGCATTTCCTCATAGGTGTAGTGGATTTTTTTGTGCAGGCGCTTCATAGCGTTTGCGCCCGGCGGAAGAGTGTCGTGCACAATCATGGGAATCTGAAAGTCGCCCGCAGCAAAGGCGGCAGCGATGCGATGGAAGTGCTTGCGAATTTGTCCAAGGCTCACGGTGTCTTGCGGGTCGTTGGCCTGAACCTGGATGGCGCCGCCATCGGGCTTGAGCAAGAAATGGTGGGTGGTCTTCGCTTGCCCAAAACCCATCGCTGCGTTGCCGCGGCTTTCAAGAGTCGATCCGGAAGCGGATTGGTGGGAGCGGGCAGACGCGGAGGACTTGTTTGCCGCCATGTGCTGCTCGTGTAGCGGACAATCCTTCATTGCGTCTTGTTGTGATTTATCTTTCGCGGAATCCTGTTGCGGTCGAGAAAAACCCGGTGTGGTGAATAAAAAGACGGCCAGGAAGGCGGCCAGTGCAAAAGTTATTTTTCGCATTTGCGTTCCTTTCCTAACACCTTAGATTTCCGGAGATTTGGAGTGAGGAAGGGAGAGCTTCGCTCCATACTCTTCGGGTGAGCAACGACAAATGCCTCGAGCAATCCCGCTCGTTTCCCCTCGGGGGTATTTCTAAGGCGGCGATCCCAATCGGTCAGCGCGGCTCGCAATTCGCGCCGCCAGAAGCGCAGAACGCGCAACTGAAGTTCTACGGCGGCGAGCTTTTCGGCGGCTAATCCGCGTACGCGGCGGCATGGAGCTCCCCCGCAGTCGCGGTCTGCGAAAATTGCGCCGAGCTCGCTCACGGTAAACCCGATCGAAAGCGCCCCTCGAATGAGCCGGACGCGATCGAGCGCTGTGGGCGAATAGAGGCGATAGCCTGCAGCGGACCGCTCCGGGCGTGGCAGGAGCCCGCGCCGCTCGTAGTGACGCAGCGTGTCGGGGCTAACGCCAGCTCGGCGAGCGAGCTCACCGGAGCGAAGGGGCCGAGTGTTTGAGTCAGTCGGTGTCACGTTGAAAGTGTCTGGGGTGGAACGCATTCCAGGGTCAAGCACTATTCTTGACTATCATAAGCCCCTTTTATCTTCCCGGGCCCGACACGCACCTATTAAAGGTGGGATCTGCGCGCAACGGCTCTCCTGAGCAGTTCAGCCAAATCAGTGTGGTTGTTTTCTATCGCCAACATTTCTGCGATCTTGCCCTGCTTGTTTTTGTTTTTCACATCCGCTCCGGCAGCAATTAGCTGTGCTCTACGACGTCTTTGCACCCTGACTGAATTGCGGCAGCGGTTAAGGCTATATCGCCTTCCACGAGCTCTGTGTTGGGATTAGCACCCTTCTCAAGCAAGATCTCGGGCCGGAGAGCCTTTTCGTTTGTCCTGCATTCCTGCCAGAAAAAACAAATCTCACCTCCCGCAATCGGAATCGCGCAGGATATGCCTCCTCCGCTTTCCCTCTGGGGCAGCGGTGATTCAACACCGGTTCTTCCCCGAAACCGATGTCTGTCGTTTTTAATTGGAAGTTCGAGAGCATGTCCCCGCTCTTCGCATCGGCTCGGCCTGCAGCTGGGCACCAGGGGAGTGTGGCTATGCCCCGAGAAATTACATGCGGTTGCTCAGTCTGCGAAATGGAACTCCGCTTACTCGCGAGCTTGGCCGTCGCTGAAGACGAAGCTTTTCTCGCATTCGCCGAGTCAAGCCAATTGCAAGGTCACTCATCCGTTGCGGATCTCGTCCGCCTTCTGAGGACCGCACCTGCCCACGCACAGTCCGATGGTGTGCTGGGCGAATTGCTCAAAGGTCGAGCGGCGCGGCCTAGCTTCATCGATAGTTTGCTACTGCTCGTGTTTGTTCCTATGCTGCACCGGACCGTGCGTCGCGTCGTGATGTGGCAGCCGCTGCTCGCAGAGGAAGACGTCGTTCAACACGCGCTCGGCGTGCTGCTGGAGTTCCTGCGATCGGATGATATGCGGGTCCGCCAATCGCATTTCGCCTTCGCTATTTCCCGCGCCGTAAAGCGTCAGGTGTTCGCATGGGCCGCGCGCGAGGGAATGAAACAGGCGTTGCTGAATCACGCAGGGGACGCGTTTCCTCCACTCGTGATCGAAGAACCTTTCGAACGATACGCGCAGCTCCGTCACTTTCTCCATCGCTGTGCGGCAAGGGGCGACCTAACCTATTCCGAATTGGATCTCCTGTTTCAGTTCAAACTCGAAGGACTCCACAACGGGGAAGATCTCCACGCCTCGAATGGGAATTCATCGTCAAACGCTGTGCGCCAAAAACTCAAGCGCCTGCTGGCCAAGCTGCGGCGCTTAGCTCGGTGAGTCTATGCACAGGAAACGACCATCGCAGCATGTCTTGGAACGCGGACACTCAAGAGCTACCGTTTTTCCGTCCCTGGACTCAATCGGTTGACATGTTATGGCAAGAAAGAACTGGATGATCTGCGAGCACTCATCCTTGGCGATCTTGAAGATGCGGCTATCCAGAAGTTATCCGATTTTTCGATTTGGTCGAGCGCTGGATTGCCGCGAACCATCCCAAGTCGACACGCTGACTGACATTCAGCACAAGAATCTGACCGGGCTGCAAGCTGGCGCAACCCTCGTTCGTGTCCTACGGTCTGTTGAAACATCCTCCCTTCCAGATAGCCAAAAATATTTTCATTCTTCCGCGACACATTTTTCGCTCCGAACACTGAATTGGTAGATAGAGGGAAGTTCGCACGCAAGTCCCACCTCCTGCCGTACAGCAGCGTCAAGACGCAACGGGGACCAGTGCGTTCCGGCCGTAACTCCGAGCACGAGTCGGACATGTGGGCTTCCCTCGCATTGTTCATTGTGGCGCACAACTCTCGCCGAGGTATCGAAATGAAAAAACCCTTGATGGTCTTTTATTACTGGCTTCGCTCAACTCGCGCGGTCCTCTCCTCGCTTGTGGTTCTGTGCCTTGCCGCGCCCGCATTGGCGCAGACCGGCAACTCTCCCTGGGAAAACGCTGTCAACGTGCTGCAGCAGGCGTTCACCAGCACCATTGCACGCGGACTTTCGCTCGTCGCGATCGTGGTGTCAGGCCTCACGTTCGCATTCGGCGAGGGCGGATCGAAGCGCGTCCTCGCTGGCGTTCTCTTCGGCGTAGGAATGGCCATTGCCGCGGTGAATTTCCTGGCGTGGCTCTTTCCCGGATAGCCGCTTTTCGGCTCGTGTGACGAGGACTGCCATGCACTACCAGAGACGCATTAATCCCGTGCAGCGTTCGCTCTCGCGACCGCTCACCATCCTCGGAGCGGAGCGAAAGCTCTTCTTTTTCGCCATGTGTCTTGGCGCCGGGACCTTCAATCTCCTCGGTAGTCTCTTGGGCGGCATCCTCATGTTCTTGCTTCTGTACTTCGTTGCCCGCTGGGCGACGGCAACGGACCCGCAGGTCCTGCGGTTGCTTCTCCGGGCAGCAAAGCTCCGCACCCAGTACGACCCCGCGAAACTGTCCCCCGTCGTGATTACGAGGACTACGTAATGCTGAACCTGAAACGGATTTTCAAGAACTATGAAGAATCCGGATCGCTGAACGCCATGGTCAATCTGTTCGGCTTCATCGGTCCGCGGGTGTTCCTTACGAAATCGGGGGAGGTCGGCGTAGTACTCGAAATCCAGGGCGTCGACTACGAATGCCTCGACGCTCCCGCTATCGATGGCCTGACGAAACGCCTGGAGTCAGCACTTCGGCTCTTCGACGAGAACTATCGCATCTATCAGCTCTTGTTCAAACGCAACCGGCAGGCCATTCCGCACAGCTTCTGCGGAAAGCCAGTGGTCGACGCTGCGATCCGCGAGCGCATCGCTTATTTCGCCGAGAAAGCGGACGAGATGTTCTCTCTCTCCATCTTCTTCGTTGTCCTTTGCCCAGCTCTTGCCACTCGACGCTCCATTGGGGCCTCAATCCTCGAATTTCCCGAGCATCCTCGCAAATCGCTCGCCGATATTCGGGCCCGATTTTCGGAGAGCGCAAACGTGAGGCTCGATGCGCAGGAGATTATGCGCTCGGAATCCATCCTTTCCCAGAAAGTCGAGAATTTCCGCGCACACGTTAGCGACTTCGTCATGGTGAGAATCCTCGGGAAAGAGGAAGCATTTGCCGTTTTGAAGCGAACGCTGAATTTCGATTCCCGCATCGACTACTACCTGGCGGAATCGCATCTCGAATGCCACCGCGGGTATCTTCGCGTCGGCGATGACTACGTTAAGGATCTTACTCTCAAAGAGCCTTCCGCGCACACCTTTCCTCTCCTGCTCAAGGGCCTTTTGGGCGTCCGGGCCAACTACCACGTTGTCACGGAATGGCAAAAAGAGGAGTCCGGCAAGACACGACGCGAGATTCAAGCAAAGCGCCGGCACTTCCACAACACGAAACGCTCCTTCTTCAGCCAGGTCAATCTGAACGACGCGCCGGCACAGGACGTCCTGCTCGATGACGCCAAAGAGTCGCAGGTCCGGGAATTAGGAAAGGGTATCGAAGAAATCGAGCTGCACGGCAACTACTTCGGCCACTTTTCACTGACCGTCGTCATCTACGACCGGGATCTTGCCGCGGCCGAACGTGCGGCTGCCGAATTCTACAAAGTGTTCAGCGTCCACGACGCGCAGCTCTATGAAGAGCGCTACAACCTGCTCAACGCTTTCTTGGCCGCAATCCCGGGTAACTACGCCTTCAACCTTCGCTACATCTACCTGCTAAATACGAATTACGCCGACCTGTCGTTTCTGTTCACGCTGCACTCGGGCGAAACGTGCAACCACCAGCTCCGCCAAGAGTATCTCGCAGTGCTCGAAACCAATCACGGCACGCCGTATTTTATGAATCTTCACTATCGCGACGTCGCCCACACCATGATTCTCGGGCGCACCGGCAGCGGCAAGTCCTTTCTCCTGAATTTCTTGATTACGAATCTCCAGAAATACGATCCCTTCACTTTCATTTTTGACCTTGGGGGAAGTTTCGAGAGTCTCACGCGGCTGTTTGGCGGCTCGTACCTGCGGGTAGGGCTCGAATCCACCGGATTCACCATCAATCCCTTTTGTCTCCCGCCGACCGAGGCCAATCTCGATTTCCTGGCCCTTTTCGTCAAAGTTCTTCTCGGCAGCATCGTCGGCAAGCTCGATCCTCAGACCGATCGGGCGCTTTACGAACAGATCGAAAATCTCTACTCGCTCGAGCCGGCGCTTCGCACCCTCGATGTTCTGGCGAACACTCTGCCGAGAAATCTGTCGGACGCTCTCGCCAAGTGGCTGCGCGGAGGACAGTTCGGATTTCTCTTCGACAATCCGCAAGACACCGTTTCCTTCTCGCGCTTCCAGTGCTTCGACTTTCAGCAGATGAGCCGGTATCCGGAACTCCTCGAACCGTTGCTGTTCTACATCCTGCATCGCGCGAACGAAGTCATTACCAATCGCGAGATTTCCTCCACCTTCAAAGCCTTCTTCATCGACGAGGCTTGGGTCTTCCTTCGGAATTCCAGCATCCAGCAGTACGTCACCGAGGCGCTCAAAACGTGGCGCAAACACAATGCCGCCATGGTTCTCTCGACGCAATCGCTCGACGAACTGAAGCGCTCGGAGCTTCTCGCCATCATCGTCGAGAGCTGCGCCACGAAGATTTTTCTCGCCAATCCCGACATGGATCAGGACTTGTACCGTCGGCAGTTTCATTTGAATGACACCGAAGTCGAATGGATCACAACGCTTCTTCCGAAGCGGCAATTCCTTATCAAGACTCCCGAACTCGCGAAGGTCGCCAATCTCAATGTAGACCGCCGCAGCTACTGGCTCTACACGAACGATCCCTACGACAACCAGAAGCGGAAGGAAGCGTTTGATGCCTACGGATTCGAGAAGGGCCTCGATTTTCTGGCTGGTGCCCACTCATGATCCCGAACTTGACGGAGTTCGCGGAAAAACTTGGATTCACCGCCGTGCTCGTCCCATTCGTGCTTGCGGGACTGGTGTCGACTCAATCGGTTGCGCAGTGGTTTGACGAACGAAATCCGTAGAAAAAAATCCAATCCCAGCAAGGAGAAATCCCGATGAAGTCTCTTTCTTCAAACGACGTGAGGAGTCAATTTCTAAGGGCCTGCATTTTGTTTGCTGCCCTTGCTTTCGGTTCTCTATCGCAAGCATTTGCCGAAGCGGACCGAGCGCGCGTCGTCAAATATGGAAAGGAAGATATTGTCTCCGTCCATGCCGAGCTTCATTTTTCGACGCTCATCGTTCTGCCCGACGAGGAAGAGATACTCGACTTCACGACCGGCGACCGGGAATTCTGGATCATCAATGGCTCCCACAACCTGTGCTATGTCCATCCGGCGCAAGCCGGCATCCGCAGCAACCTCAATCTCATCACCGCCAGCGGCCACGTCTATTCGTTTCTCTTAACGGAGATCAGCAGCGATCCCCATGCGCAGCCAGATTTGAAGCTCTTCGTCGAGCCGAAGGAGGGCACGGCTTCGAACGGAACGCTTCGCGGCTACGTGAGGGCGGCTGATGCGGAAGCCTACAAAAAAGAAATTGACGCTGCTCACAACCAAGCCGCAGAGCAGGTTCGGGCCGCGCAAACACGGGCCGCCGATGAGGTCAGCCAGTTCCGTTCCACCTACCCGGCCAAACTTCGGTTTGATTACGCGTTCGATATGAAGGCCGCGCGGGAACCCTTTCTCGTTTCCGCGATCTACCACGACGAGACCTTCACCTACATCCGCTGTGCCGCTCGGGAAAAGCCTTCGCTTTATGAAGTCAAGGATGGGAAGCCCAATCTCGTGTCCTTTCAACTCGAGAACGGCGTGTACATCGTGCCCAAAATCGTCGATTCAGGCTATCTCGCCGTCGGCAAAAAGAAGCTGACGTTCAACCGTCAAGTTGCCGCGAAGTGAGGGAGGACTCGTGACGTCACCATCGCCTGTTCAGGACAAAGCGCCGAAACCTCCCGGATTGCTTCCCAAGAACGTGCAGTCCTGGCTTCTCGCCGGTCTCGCCGTTCTCATGGTCGTCATCATGTGGCTCACCGGAGGAAAGAAACCTGCTACGCCTTCGCGCGCCATGCCCGCCGCTCCAGCGGTTCAGGCGCCGCTCGAAGTGAATGAAGCCAAGATCGTCGAGCTGCAGAATCGCATTCAGCAGCTGCAGCGCGAGCAGATCGTGGCGCAGAATGCACTCGCGCAGCAGGGCCATATTCTCGGAGCGGCAACTCAAGACCCAAGCGAAAAAAGCGCACCTACCTCTCGTTATTCTCGTCGAACGTCGCTCTGACCTACCGCAGATCTCCGCAGACGGCCCAGGCGCATGAGAGCGAAACAGGCGCTCCGCCATCCAGCGGACAGGAACCCAGCGCCGCACAACTCGCCGAACTCGTGAAGTCCCTCCCGCCGCAAGTCCAGGCACCCGTTCAGGCTCCCAGTCTCACGCAGCACAAGGACTCCGCTGCGGTAAGCGACCGAAAGGAGGAAACCAAGAGCCTTGCCGCCGCGACAGGCAAGACCTACGTCCTGTTTGAAGGAACCGTACTTGAAACCGTATTGATCAACCGCCTCGACGGGCAGATGGCCGGTCCCATCGAGTGTTTACTGTCGAACGATGTTTATTCCCACGACCGCCAACATCTTCTTATTCCCGCAGGCTCGAAACTTCTCGGTGAGACCCGGAAGGTCGAGAGCCTTGGGCAGAGCCGCTTGGCGGTTTCCTTCCATCGCCTGCTCATGCCAGACGGCTACTCCGTGAGCCTCGATCATTTTCAGGGCTTGAACCAGGTCGGAGACGCTGGTCTCCGCGATCAGGTCAACAATCACTATCTCCGCATCTTTGGCGCTTCGCTCGCCATTGGCGCCATTGGAGCTGTGGCCGAAGGCGGAACCTCCGGTACTTTGACCGCGTCCGGCGGAGATCTCATGCGCCAGGGATTTGCGCAAAGCACCGCGCAGTCCTCGGCGCAGATCCTCGACCGTTTTCTCAACATTCTTCCGACCATCACCATCCGCGAGGGGCACCGGATCAAAATCTATCTGTCGGGCGACCTCGCGCTGCCCGACTACGCGAATCACACCATGCCGTCCAATCTGTAGAGGGAAAGAAAGGAAAAAGACCGTGCGAAAGAAAATTCTGATTTGCTTGCTCGCGACCAGTCTATGCGTCGGCGCCGCCTCCGCGCAATTCGGGGGGGTCGTCTATGACCCGACAAACTACTCGAATGCCTTGTTGCGTTACTTCCAGCTGCAGCAGCAACTCGTTCAGCTGCGCAACAGTTACGCGCAACTCGTTTCCCAATACAACCTGGCTCTGCAGATGTCCAGGAACCTAGAGAACATGCCGGCTCGCTATCGCGCGCAATTCTCGCAATGGCGGAACGGCACGGCGATCGACACCTACACCAATACCGGGGGCTGGATCAGCGGTGCGAACTTCGGTCAGCCGGACACCGTTCTTGCTGGTTACCGACAGGCTACGACGCAGCTGGGCACTTACGATGCGAAGGCCCTCTCGAGCATGAACGCCGATGAACTTGCTCGTGTGAAGTCGCAGTATGCCTCCGTCGAGCTCGCGGACGGCGCCAATACCACGGCTCTCGCGACCATCGGCTCCATCCGCGGAAATGCCCAGACTCTCGAGACGCAGATCAACAACCTCGAACGGGATTCGCTTTCCGACGATCCCAATCTGAATACGGAAGTTTCCGTCCTTAACAAGATCAACGCGACGAATGTACTGACTCTGCGTTCGATACAGGATTCCAACAAACTTCTCGCTTCGCTGCTCGAACAGCAGACCGTCGCTGCCAAGCAGCAGCGCGAGCTGACCACCAACGCCATCAACGCCGATATCAGCCGGCGCTCGAGCCTTCTCGGAAATATGAACCAGGTGACCGGCACTTTGACTGATTCGCTAGAGAACTTCCGCATGCGGTAGTTGGCACGCTCAATTCACCGTTGAAGGAGCCGAGCCCAAATGCAAACCGATTTCCTGCAGTTCCTGTATCAGGCGATCAACAATCTTCTGACACAGAACCTCGGCTTCTTCGATGCCATGGGCCAGAACCTGTTTCGAATGTTCGCCACCATCTTGATTGCCTGGTACGGGATCAAGTCCGCGCTCGCAGCGGCAGGAGGAAAACACTACTTCCATTTCGACAACTTTGCGGGCCTGCTCCTCACGATCTCCTTCGGCTTCGCCATGGTCAATTACTACAGCATCCCCATTCCTGGAATCGGTGTCAGTTTCCACAATCTGATCACGGACGAAGCGCAATTCCTTGCCAACCGCATCAACCAGGCCGAGCTGCAAACCATCGTCGACCGCATCGGGGATTTTGAAGCGCGCATCGACGCACCGGGCGTCACCGACTTCCTCGGCATGGCGATCTACGTGGTCGTCATCCTTCTGCTGGCCGCCGCGCAGGCGATCTCTATCGTGGTCATCGCATACGGTTTCATTGCCACCGCCGTCTGCGTACTTGTCGGTCCCATCTTCGTTCCCTTTTTCATTGTTCCGAAGCTCGAATGGCTTTTCTGGGGTTGGCTGCGCTGTTTTCTCCAATACGCCTTCTACGAAGTCATCGCCGTGGCAGTCGTCTACATCATCGGCAACCTTATTATTGGCGTCCCTACGCTGCAGGGCACCGGAACGATCTCCACCCTCCAGCTCATCGGCTGGTTTCCCGACCTGCTGATTACGTTCGTCGCTTCAATTTATGTCTTGTTGAAAGTGCCGGCCCTCACCAATCACATTTTCAGCGGCACCGCCGGCGGTACCTCCACCGGAATTCTCGAAGCGCCCGCCGCGGCAATGGCCAAGGAGCTCTGATGGACCGCGATGCTTCCTTTCACGACGCCAAGCGTCTTTATCTTGAATCCTACGGTGACCCGATGGTGACCAATACGTACCTCAAGATAGCTCTGGTCCTCCTTGCGCTCGTTTGCGTCGCGCTGGCCCTCGTCGATCTGCGAACCATCCGCACATTCGAAAACTTCAGACCGCTCGTCATTCGCATCGACGATCTCGGCCGCGCGGAAGCGATCAACTACCACAACTTCGAGTACAAGCCGCAGGACGCCGAGGCCAAATACTTTATTTCGCAGTTCACGAGGCTCTACTACCGGCGCAACCGGCACACCATCCAGGACGATTTCGCGAAGTCGCTCTATTTCCTCGACGGCAAACTCGTCAGCGGCATCCTCGACGGCTACCGTAAGGACGACATCATCCGGAAAT
>QHYO01000467.1 GCA_003224135.1 Acidobacteriota bacterium
CTGGGGAGAAACCCGCTTCCGGGCTTTTTACGGCGAAGGCATCAAAGAACCGCGTTTTGACCAAACCAACAGCAGTTTTGTTTGCTTTCCCGGAAATCCGGCTCTGAAACCGGAAGCGAGCAAGACCTGGAGCGTGGGTCTTGAACAAAGGCTGGCGGGAGAACGCGCGAGAGTTTCCGCGAACTATTTTTCCAACCGTTTCTACGACCTGGTGAGTTTTACGTCCTGCTCGATTTTTGCCCCTTGTATTGCTCCCCAGCCCGCGGGATGCACTGATGATTTTTGGGGCACGTTTTTCAACACAGATAGAGCACGGGCCCGCGGAGTGAATCTGGAAGCCGAGTTGGCCCCGGCACGGTGGCTGCGACTGACCGGAAACTATACATACGACGACAGCCGCGTGCTCGTCTCGCCGAATGCGACGGATGAGGCACTTCTTCCCGGGAACCGTTTGTTGAGGCGGCCGGTGAACTCGGGATCACTCACGATAAGCAGCGGCTGGAAAACGTGAACCTGCTCCTCGCCGGATATTTCAGCGGCCAGCGGACCGACAGCGACTTTTTGTTTCTTGGGCTGCCGCCCCACACGCCGGGGTACGCTCGAATCGACTTATCGGCGAGTTACCGTATGGGATACGGGTTAACACCTTACGTGCGGGTGGTGAACCTGCTTGACAAGTTCTACCAGGACGCTCTCGGGTATCCGGCGTTGGGGCGGGAAGCGCGCGTTGGCATGAATTACCGCTTCGGCGGAAAAAACTAGTGGAAGCTAGCGAACGCCAGAAAGTCCAGTGGAAATGCATCAGGAAACCGAAGCAGTGCTGTTTTGCTGGAGCGGTGGCAAGGACAGCGCAATGGCGCTGCACGTTCTGCGTCAGCAGCGGGACGTGAGAATTGCGGCGCTGCTCACGACCGTGACCGATGGATATGACCGGATCAGCATGCATGGTGTGAGGCGCACGCTGCTCTTGCGGCAGGTGGCGGCTCTGGGGCTGCCGCTGTGCGAAGTGCGAATCCCGCCCCAGTGCGTCAATCCAATTTACGAAGAGCGAATGCGCGATGCCTTGCTCGCACAGAAAAAGATTGGTGTTCACTGCGTCGCTTTCGGCGATATCTTCCTGCAGGATTTGCGCGAGTATCGCGAGCGGAACCTTGCACAAGTGGAGATGACCGCCATTTTTCCGATCTGGAAACGCGGCACGAGAGAACTGGCAAAGGATTTCTGTGCGTTGGGATTTCGCGCTATCGCTGTTTGCGTGGACCCGAAAAAGCTCAGCCGCGAATTCGCCGGGAGGGAACTAGACGAATCGTTCTTTCGCGACTTGCCACCAGGCGTGGATGCCTGTGGCGAAAACGGAGAGTTTCATACCTTCGTCTACGACGGCCCGATTTTCTCGAGGGCGATTGCGGTCGAACGCGGAGAAGTTGTCGAACGGGATGGATTTTATTTTTGTGATTTGAGGGAGAAAGCGAAATGAATTCTGACAGCAGAAATCAGGCGGTGATTCTTCGTGGCGCGGTAATCGTGATCATGATCCTGCTGGCGGCGGCGCTGCGCCTTGTGCCGCATCCGTGGAATCTCGCACCGATCGGAGCGATAGCGCTATTTTCCGGCTCGATGTTTCGAAACAGGTGGATCGCGTTCTTGTTGCCGCTCGCCAGCTTGTTTGCCGGGGACGTGTTTGTAGGATTTCATAAGCTGATGCTCATCGTGTATGCCAGCTTTGCAGTCAGCGTCGCGATCGGCAGATGGCTGGGAGAGAACCGAACCGTCGCGCGAATCGGCGGCGCAGTCTTTCTGGGCGCGCTGCAATTTTTCGCGGTCACCAATTTTGCGGTGTGGGCACTTGGCGGGTTCTATCCAAAAACCGCCCAGGGATTAGCGAGTTGCTTCGCCGCTGCCGTTCCCTTCTTCTGGAATACGTTGGCAGGAGATGCGATGTATGCGGGAGTGTTGTTTGGAGGATACGCGCTAGCGGAGAAGATATTAATATCCTCTCGCGAACCATCGGCGGAGACGAGCCGGTGAATGAACGACCATCGGCCCAAACGAAAGATGCGATACCTCGTGTCGGTGTTGGAGTCCTTCTTGTGGACACACAGAAGCGAGTGTTGCTCACGCTGCGCAGACGCGCGCCCGAAGCAGGTTGCTGGAGCATCGTCGGAGGAAAAGTTGATTGCCTAGAGCGCCTGGAACAGTGCGCGGTCAGAGAAGCGCGGGAAGAAGCCGGGGTAGACGTGGAATTGATACGGCTACTCTGTGTTACGGACCATGTTTTACCGAATGAAGAGCAACACTGGGTCGCGCCGGCCTATCTAGGACGGATTGTAAGCGGCAATGCCATCGAGGCGTACTTGCGCGAGTCATACGTCGTCGAGGGCTGACTGCAGCCAGCGCCAACCAAGCACCCCGCTAAACGGCGCCGGCTTTTGGGAAGACCAGTTAAAAGTGCAGCCGCGAGCGTGCCCAACAGTCAAATTGAGCTGAAAAAGCCAATTTTGCTCGCTATAAGGAGGAACTATAGCTCCTCTTCTGTTGAGTCCAAACGACTTAAAGGCAACCCTCCAAGACCTAGGCCGCCCCAATGCCAGTGCTATAATTGCCGGGAATCCCTATGACGAAAATCGCAGAAACGGGAATTGTGCCGGAAGTGATCGCCAAATATGAGGCGGTGATCGGGCTTGAAGTTCACGCACAGCTTCTCACCAAAACAAAAATCTTTTGCGGCTGCTCGACGCAATTCGGCGATGCTCCCAACGCGAATACATGCCCGGTCTGCCTGGGGCTGCCCGGCACCCTTCCGGTGCTGAACAAGCGCGCAGTAGAACTCGCAATGCAGGCTGCGCTCGCGCTGAACTGCACGGTGCACGAGCATTCGCGTTTTGCGCGAAAGAATTATTTTTATCCGGACCTGCCGAAGGGCTATCAAATTTCACAACGAAATCGGCGGCGCAAAAAAACGCATCGGCATCACGCGGTTGCACCTTGAAGAAGATGCGGCGAAAAATCTGCACGAAGGATTTAAGGATTCCGCAACCAAGGGTTATGTGGACTACAATCGCTGCGGCTCGCCGCTGAGTGAAATCGTCAGCGAACCGGATATGCGCACGCCGGAAGAGGCCTACGCGTACCTTACGACCCTGCGCCAGATTTTGCTCTATACGGGAGTGAGCGACTGCAATATGGAAGAAGGGTCGCTGCGCTGCGATGCAAACGTCAGCGTGCGTCTTCGCGGGGCGAAGGAATTCGGCACCAAGGTCGAGGTCAAGAACCTCAACTCGTTCCGGTTTCTGCAAAAAGCGCTCGAACACGAAATCGAACGGCACATCGGAGTGATCGAAAGCGGCGGCCGAATCCTGCAGGAAACGCGGTTGTGGCATCAAGGGGAGGGCTACACGGTTTCCATGCGCTCAAAGGAAAAGGCGCATGACTATCGCTATTTCCCCGAGCCCGATTTGCTGCCCGTGCACGTAAGTCCCGCGTGGCGCGAAGCGGTGAAAAATGCTCTACCGGAGCTACCGGAAGCAAAGCGTACCCGGTTCGTCGCCAGCTATGGAATCTCCCCCTATGACGCGAGCGTGCTGACCAGTTCGCGCGAGCTGGCGGATTATTTTGAAGCGGTCGTCAAGGCAGGAGCCTCGGGAAAGGCCGCGGCCAACTGGATGCAGACGGAGCTTCTTCGCCGCTTGAATGACAGCGGCAAGGAAATTAGGGAGAGCCCGGTTTCCGCGGCTGGGCTGTCGGAATTAATCAAGCTCGTGGAAGGCGGCAAAATTACGGCAGCGGTAGGCAAAAAGGTATTCGCGAAGATGGTGGAGACGGGCGGCGGTGCGGCGCAAATTGTCGAAGCCGAAGGGCTGGGCGCGCAAGTCAGCGATGATTCAATTGAGCAAATCGCGCGCGAAGTCATTGAAAAGAATCCGGAGAATGTCGCCAAATTCAAATCCGGTAACGAAGGCGTCTTCAAATTTTTTGTCGGGCAAGTCATCAAGGCCACGCGAGGCCAGGCGAACCCGCAAACAGTGAATGAAATACTAAAAAAGCTGCTGGGCGGTTGAGTGCACAGAATATGCTGAAAATTGCAGACAAAGCACCAGACTTCACGTTGAATAGCGACACGGGCGACCTCGTTTCTCTGAGGGATTTCCGGGGAAAGAGCGTGGTGCTTTTTTTCTTTCCGAGGGCCAACACACCGGGTTGAACGACAGAAGCGTCCGAGTTTCGCGACGCAAAGAAGAGCTTTGATAAAGAGAATGTGGCGATCCTGGGCGTGAGCGCCGACCCGGAAAAAGCCCTTGCGAATTTCAAGAAAAAGCAAAAGCTCAACTTCCCGCTGCTTGGCGACCCAAGGCACAAAATGATCGAAGCATATGGCGTGTGGCGCCCCAAGAAGTTCATGGGCAGGATTTTCAAAGGAATCGTGCGCAGCACCTTTCTGATCGGTCCTGACGGCAGAATCGAACAAATCTGGGACGAAGTGCGGGTGAAGGGCCACGCGGCGGAGGTGCTGGAAATCACCCAGTCACGTCAGAAAAACCCGTCATAGATGCAAAGGCATCTCCGCGAATGCCACCAGCGCGCGCGTTAGAGCGAGCAAATGAGACCGTGGGAGTGTGGCGCAGGCTCAATGAACAAGTTGTCGATCAAGCGCGTCTTTCCGATGAAGACTGCAAGTAGCGCGTAAGCAGAACGCACGCCGATTCTGGCGACGGGTTCGAAAGTTTCCGCATCGACAATAGCAAC
>QHYO01000468.1 GCA_003224135.1 Acidobacteriota bacterium
GACGCAATACGATTGAAGGCATCATGCTCACTGTCGGTGGTCTTCGCGTACAGAAAATTTTCCGCTGGCGTCAGTCCCTCGGAGAGTACGCCTGAGATGTTGACCCAACGCTGTTCGTAAATTGCCGGTATCAGATAGAAACAAGCAAGGCCAAATCCTAGAGCTATCCCTGCGGCGCCGTTCACCAGCGGCGAGAAAGAACGTTGCCGCAGCGCTGCAAACACGAAGAGAATTGCAACGCTGTACGTCGCGATGACCGCAGCAGGTGCGTTTGAGAGCCAGACCGCGCAAAACGGAACTGCGAAGAGAAAGGTTGTCTGAAATGAACCACTCACGCCATGGTGGAGGAGTCCGAGTAGCTGCAGAGTCGCCAGAATGAGCAAAGGAAAGATGGCGATCGCAAGAAGCTCAGCAAAGTCGCTGCGCATATAGATGATCAGCAGGCTGTAAGGATTTGCGGCAAAGCACGCTGCTCCGAAAAGTGCCGCGAATCGCGAATCCGCCAGTCGCCGCAAAAGCGCGTAGCCGGAAATCCCCGCGAATGTCTCGACGCACACGATGAAGACGACGGCGACCGATTGCCACGGGACGAATGTTCCGAGAAGCGCGCCAAAAAGCCAGGACAGCGGTGGATAAAAAATAAATCGCGGTTCACCAAATCCAAAATTTGCGAATTCGGCCCATCGCGGGAAAAGAATCCCTTGTTTCCACTGGCCCGCCACATCGAGCCACGAAGCCATGTGAAAAGCAACGTCGTGGCCTGACGCCGTTCCCAGGTGGAAAAACGGAGCAACCACGGCCAACGAGACGCACAAAGAGACGAACGCCGCAATTCCCCATTCGCGAACGGGATATTGGGGCGAGATTGTTGATAGAGGGAGAGGCGAATCGCTCATCTGCGCGTCATGCGATTGTAACCGGAAGGCAATTCACCGCGCGACGTTCGCTTCGCGCGGTTCAACCATGTGCCGGCAGGCAACTTTTACTTCGTCAGCTCGCGGGAAAGATAAATAAGTTGGCCCACATGATGATAGGCGTGTCCCGCGCAACGCAGAAAAATCGCCAATCGCTCTTTCGACTCGGATTCGCGCACTGCGGAATAGGGCTTTAGCCAATCTTCCGCGGACTGCCTTTCGATCGTTTCGATCACTAGCGCGATTACGCGATCGAACGACGCCAGCATCTCGGCTTTTGGCCGGGGCTCGGGCTCCGTGAACTCGCGATCGCGATCTCTTACATAGTCCGTGCCCGCGACGCGCGCGCCGATGTAGTAATTCAGATTGCCGGTTATGTGGAGAAGCAAATGGCCAACGGTGTTACCATGCGCGAACGGCTGCTTCCAGATTTGTTCCTGGGTGAGTGG
>QHYO01000058.1 GCA_003224135.1 Acidobacteriota bacterium
GAGTGATTTCCACCGCGATCAAAAATGGCCGGGCTCAGACCGAGTCAGTCTCTGCGGCGATTCGCTCCATGTCCACACTGAATCGAGCTGCCGCTGAAGCCCTGGGGGAAATCGAAGCGCAAACAAAGTGGCAGAGTGTGATTCACGCGGTAACAGATATAACTGGATTTGGCCTGCTCGGGCACGCTCGCGAAATGGCGCTGGGAAATCCCGAAAAAGGAATTGCATCCGCGTCATTCGAAATCGATCACAAGGCGTTTGCCTATCTGCCGGGAGCAGTGCAAGCGGCAAAGGATGGTCATCTCCCCGGTGGCCTGAAAAATAACCGGGAATTTATTGGCGAATGCGCACAATTTGCTTCCAGCGTGCCTCAGGAATATCGCGATCTGCTCTTCGATCCTCAAACTTCCGGTGGGCTGCTGATTTCCATTGCCGCAGAGGCAGGTGCCGACGTTCTTGCGGCTTTGCAGCGGCGAGGCACCGCTGGCCGCATCGTCGGAAGCGTGCATAATAAAAAATCACCCTTGATTCATGTCACATGATGCCATGCTCCAATCGAAACGAGTCGTAACTGCGAAGATTCCGTTCCTCTGACTATGGATACCATCACACACGGCATTGCCGGCGCGCTCATCGGCAAAGCACTCTGCTCTGGAGACAGCATGCTTCCGCCGAAGCCGATGAGTCACGCACGAATCATTACCTGGGTATTGATGCTCGGCGCAATTTTTCCGGACAGCGACGTCCTGCGCGATATTTTCTCCCGCAACGACCTGTTGATGATCACCTGGCATCGCAGTCTTACGCACTCTTTGCTGATGCTGCCAATTTTTTCTCTGCTGCTTGCCGCTCTGACGCAGTGGATCGCGCGCAAGTTCCAGTGGGGCGCGCCACCGTTCGGAACCCTAACCATTCTTTACGGCATCGGCATACTCAGTCACATTTTGCTTGATCTCGTCACCACCTTCGGCACGATGGTGTGGTCGCCGCTCGCCTGGTCGCGCCCTGCGTGGGATTTGATCTTCATCGTGGACTTCACGTTTACCGGCATCCTGCTGATCCCGCAACTTCTTGCGTGGGTTCATCGCGATCCGAAACACGCCAAACGCCGCGCGGTTCCCATGTGGCTGCTTTTTATTCCCGTGACTTTTGCCATCGCCGCGATTGCGCGAATTGTCGGGGCGCCGATTTCCAGCAACGCCATTTGGGTGGCGATCTTCGTTTTTTCCGCGCTGTTCTTGCTGCCTGCATTTCGCGGATGGGGTTCGCAACTGAGCCTCGCGACCTGGAACCGCGCCGGCTTTGCCGCAGGGTGCCTGTACCTAGCGCTCGCAGTCTTCGCGCATCACAACGCGCTCGAACGCATAAGGAAATTTGCGGAATTTCAGGGTGTTCACGCAGAAAGCATTGGGGCCTTGCCGCTGCCGCCATCTCTGTGGAACTGGGACGGATTGATTCGCACGCAGCGAGGAGTGTACGAACTCCGTATGGACTTAAGCCAGCCGTCGGGAATTCCCGATAGCTCCCGTGCCGCTACCAATTCGCAAACGCCTTTCACCTACAAGTATTTTCCCGACGCTCCCTCGAACGGTTTGATTCAGCAAGCTCGCCAGCTGCCCGAGGTGCAAAAAGTCTTCTGGTTCGATCGTTTTCCGGTCACGCGATTTCATAAGGAAGGTACGGAGTCCATTGTGGAAATTCTCGACTTACGTTTTCCGCCGGTGCGACCGGACCGCCCTGCGGCGTTTACCTATCGTGTGCGGTTCGACGCCGCCGGAAACGTCATTTCGCAAGGCTGGGCTGTTAAATAGAATCCGTATTCGCTTTCCGTCGAGAGACGGGTTTGTCCCGCAGTTCTTTATTTGCTCCGCGCGTTCACGCTCAACGTGCCGTTTTTGCATCCGCGGGATGAATCACCACTTGTCTGTGCTCGCCCATCCCGATGCTCTCCGTGCGCACTCCCGGAAATTCCTGCAGCGCCAGATGTACGATTCGCCGCTCGCGCGCAGTCATCGGATTTAATTTGAATGCTTGCCGCGAAGTTTGCACGCGTTCGGCCGCCACCCGCGCGGTCATTTTCAATTCTTCAATTCGCAGCGCGCGGTAGCCGCCGCTATCCAGAAGTATTCTGTCCTGCCAGGGAGGCTCGAGCCGCAGTGCGCGCAAAGCCAGGTGCTCGATGGCGTGCAACAGTTCCGCGCCGCGCTCAAGCAAGAGGTCTTTATCGCGCCCGCTCAGATCGGCGAACACTTCGGCGCCGCCTGCGTCAGGAGCTACGCCGGTCCGTAGTGTGGTCACGTCGATTTTTAAATCGAGTCTTGCGCTGCGAATAATTTCTTCCAGAAATTTTCGCAACGCCTCCGCTGCCGCGGAACGATTCAGCTGGCCATCTTCAATCAGGTTTTGGGTCATCGGGGACGAAATGCGCAACCGCTATCCTACGCCAGGTTGGGCGCCGCGGCTCAGGATTTCTTGCCTCGGTTTGCTTTCACTGGAGCGGTAACGGGATGCGTGCGGTTCAAATACCATTGTTGGCCAATGCCAACCAGGCTGCTCGTCAAGATGTACACGGCAAGGCCGCTCGAAATCGGGAAAATAATGAACATCCCGGCAAACGAAAGCGGCATAAATTTCATCATCATCTGTTGCTGTGGATCTGTCGTAGTCATCGGCGTCATCTTGGATACCAAATACATCGAGGCCGCCATGATTACCGGCAAAATGTAATACGGATCCTTCGCCGACAGATCCGTGATCCAGCCAAACCACGGCGCGTGCCGCATCTCAATCGCCGAACTCAAGGCGCGGTTCAATCCAAACCAGATCGGCATCTGCACCAGCATCTGAAAACATCCGCCCACGGGATTAATCCCCTCGCGCTGGTAGACCGCCATCACTTCCTGATTCATTTCAGCCTTGCGCGGGTCGTTGATCTTGTACTTTTTGTATTTTTCCTGAATCGCCTTGATTTCCGGCCCGACGCGCTGCATCTTCATCGTGGTCTTGTAGCTCGAAATGCGTAGCGGGAACAAAAGCATGTTCGCGATGAGAGTCAAGACGACAATCGACCATCCCCAGTTCGGAATGTAGTTGTGCAGCCACTTCAACGCGTGGAACAGCGGGTCAGCGATAATTTCCATCCAGCCGAAATTCACCAGAACTTGCAGCGGCGGATTCATCTTCTTCAAATCGTCGTAATCTTTTGGCCCAACAAAGATACGCATGGCTGCCCGCTGCGCGGAAGTTGCAACGGCTACTTGCGGAACGGGCTCCGGCTTGTCGGCATTGTCCACCTTGATCGTGTGCCACGTTTTCCAATAGCGCGTTTCGATTGTTCCCGGAGGCGCTCCCAGCGGCGCGAGAAACACGGCGACGAAATAGCGATCTTCCATTCCCGCCCAATCTTTTCCACCCTGCCAAATTGGCGGACCCCATTTTCCCGCGTCATCCAACTTTTTGTGTGGAAGGGAGTTCAGCTTGCCGGCTTCGCTATAAACGGTGTTGACGGTTTCGACGGGGATTGGATTTGTAACGGTGGTGTCGCCAAAGCCGCCGAGCCACGCTAGGCCCGCGGTGATTGGTTTGCCATCCAACTTCGCACTGACTTCTGTGTCAACCACGTAGCTATCATCAAATTTGAAATGCTTGGTAACTTCCAGATGCCCGTCACTCCACGAAAAATCGACCGAAAGTGGCGCAGTTAAAGTAGTCGTGGTCCCGATATCGGAGTTGTCCTCAGTTTGGCTCGTTCCGCCGCGCAACGCGGCCGTGCTCACGCGATACAATCCGGAATTCGCAGTCTGATCGAGATTCGCATCGCTCAGCGAAACGCTCAACGGCCAGGCATTTAACTCCTGCGAAGCGTCGGCATGCACAAGGTCCAGAATTCGCTGCGGCTTTGCATCATCCTTATACTTTTTGAGTTGCCAGCTTTTCACTACGCCGCCGCGATTTGAAAATTCCACTCGATAGAGACCGTTCTCAACCACAATCGTGCGTTCTTGTTTATCGCTCTTCGCCGCTGCTGGAGCGGTCGCGGCCGCAGTCATACTTGTTGCAGGTGGATTTGCAGAGGAAGAGCCGGTCGGGCTTTCCGCCGGCGGGGTCTGCCCAGGATTGGCCGGTGCGGTCGCTGCGGGCTTGTTTGTCTGCGATGAAGGAGGCGGGGCTTTCGGAGCGAAGAATTTCGCCCAAGCGATAATCACGAACATCGACAACAGCGAAGCAACCAGTATGCGAAGTTCCGGCCGAAGGCCCTTATTTTTTTGCGGCTCGCTCACAAACGTATCCCGTCCTTATTGGTCTAGGGTTTGTAAGTACAAACCCTAAAACCCCTTGATTACCGCAGAACGGTCAATTGCCTGTTTTGCCGCTGCGTGATTTGGTTTCATTTCCTGCTGTGCGCCATCGTAGAAATTTTCCGTCAGCGCTTCCGGAACCGGGTCGTATCCGAATTTTCCAGAAAAAGGATGGCATCGCGCCAAACGCTTTGCTCCCAGCCACACGCCGCGCAAGATTCCAAAGCGCTCAATCGCCTGGTAGGCATACTGCGAACAGGTCGGCTCAAACCGGCAAGTCCCGGCAAAAAGCGCCGACAAGTAGGCCTTGTAGCAGCGAAGGGCAAACAGCGCCATCCGCACTCCGACGCTGGCATTGGCTCGTGTTGTCCCGGGCCATAGCCCGGCCTCTTGGCTTGGCGGCAACTTCATCGCTACACCCCCAGCAACCGCACCAGGTCGTTCTCCAGCACGGCAAACGGCGCATTCTCCACGTTCGATTTGGGGTGTATGACGAAATCCCATCCTGCGGAAATCTCCTCGCGATGGAGCCGGATCACTTCTCGAATGCGTCGCCGCATGCGGTTGCGCACCACCGCGCCACCGAGCGCTCGCTTGATGCTGAAGCCAAAGCGGCTCTCCGGCAGTTCGTTCGCTTTCAGGAACACGGTGAAGTGGGAACTCGAGCGGCGCTTCCCGTTGCGGTAAACAGCGTCGAAATCCGCCTTGCGCACTAAGCGCGCGCCGCGCGGATACTCCTGCCCCTTCTTACTCGGGCGTGAGGCGATGGCGTCCCTTCTTGCGGCGTGCCGCAAGAACTTTTCGGCCGCCTACGGTCTTCATGCGCGAACGAAACCCGTGCGTCTTGGCGCGGCGTCTCTTGCGCGGTTGATAT
>QHYO01000059.1 GCA_003224135.1 Acidobacteriota bacterium
GGTTGCAACAAGAGAACTGAAATACGCGGCCTTCATCGCATCTGTGGTTGCAGTTTTGGCTGGTGTTCCGCTGCTGGCAACAAAGGCGAAAACGCCTATTGCGATGAACGCCGAGCGCATTCGCGCGCATGTGAAATATCTGGCGAGCGATGAATTGCAGGGCCGCGGCATGGGACAGCGGGGCAGTGATCTGGCCGCGGACTATATTGGGAAGCAGTTGGAGTCATACGGGCTGAAGCCGGCCGGTGATAGCGGGACATATTTTCAGAGTGTGCCGATGGTGGGAGTGAAGACGCTGCCGCAGACGACATTTGAAGCGCAACGTGATGGCGGCGAGACACTTTCCCTGAAAAACCTGGACGATTTTGTGACGAACAACGAGAGCCAGACGGAGACCGCGGATTTTTCCGCACCGATTGTGTTCGTCGGATTTGGCATCAAGGCGCCGGAATACAACTGGGACGATTATAAGAATTACGATCTGCACGGCAAGGTGGCGCTGCTGTTTGTGAGCGAGCCCGCATCGGACGATCCCCAATTCTTTAAAGGTAAGGCCCTGACGTACTACGGCCGCTGGACCTACAAGTACGAAGAAACGGCGCGTCGCGGTGCGATTGCCACGTTGATTATTCATCGCGCGGACCTGGCAAGTTATGGCTGGGAAGTGGTGCGAAATTCGATGGGCACTGAGCGGTCGTACCTGAAGCGCGACGGAACGCCGAAACTGGAAGCAGCGTCATGGGTGCAACTCGCGACAGCGAAGAAAATTGTCGCTGCAGGCGGATCCGATCTGGACAAGCTGTATCAACAAGCGCAGTCGCGGGATTTTCGGCCGGTGGAGCTACCGGTGAAGTTGAAGGCGCATGTAGTGAGCGAACTCCACTCGTTCTTGTCGCGAAACGTAGTGGCAAAGATCGAAGGGCATGACGAAAAGCGGAAAGACGAGGCGATCCTCTACACCGCGCACTACGACCATTTAGGGATCAATCCCGCGTTGAAGGGCGACAACATTTACAACGGCGCCGTGGACAACGCGACCGGCTGTGGCATTGTGCTGGAGCTGGCGCGAGTTGCGGCGTCAAACGCGGCCAGTGGAGCGCAAGTGCCGGAACGATCAGTGTACTTTGCTGCGGTGACTGCGGAGGAGCAAGGGCTGCTTGGCTCTGAATATTTTGGTAAGCACCCGCCGGTTCCCGCTGGGAAAATATCACTGGACTTGAATTTCGATGCGCTGCCACCGATAGGCGTTCCGGAGGAAGTGCAAATCTCGGGAGCGGAGCGCACGACGTTTTATCCTGCCGTTGAGAGCATCGCAAAGAGTTCCGGGTTAGCGATTCGGCCCGATTCGCGGCCTGAAGCAGGACATTACTACCGTTCAGACCATTTCAGTCTGGCGCGTGTGGGCATTCCTTCGTTTTCGGTCAGCGAAGGGCAAAAGTTCAAAGGGCACGTGGCCGCGTGGGGCGAGGCGCAAGCGCAGGACTACGTGAAGAATCACTATCATCAGCCAAGTGACGAATATCAGAAGAACTGGAACTTTAAGGGGCTAGCGAGGATGGCTCAGTTTGGGTATGAGCTTGGACTTTCGGCGGCATCGCAAACAACGTTGGTGGAATGGCAGCCCGGAGACGAATTTGAATCAGCGCGCAGAGCCAGCTTTGCTGCGGCACTTGGTCCAAATCGGCTGTTCGAAAACTTCCCACAGCTGCGGTTACTTGAATTCGAGCCGATCCACTATCCGCCTCTCGCGCGGCAAGCCAGAATTTACGGCGTAGTCAAAATTGATTTCAGTGTGGACGCTTCAGGCGCTGTGAAGGGCGCGCGCATCGTGAGCGGTCATCCATTATTGGCACCAGCAGCCCTCGCCAATGTGCGGACATGGAAGTTCGCGCCACTCGGAAACGGAGAGATCAATAGCGAGATAAGTTTCGAATTCGGACTCCGCGATACGGCTAACGGCGGCTCTCGAGAACAAGTTACGCTTGATTTGCCCGGAGTAATTCGTGTTCTTGCGACACCTCCAATAATCGATACGAACTATTCAGCGCTTGCCCGAGAAAAAGAATAGTAAGAACGAATTCACGATAACGTCCTGGCGGGAATACAAATTCAGCGGGGCCAGACGCCTGCGGTGAAGGACTTCAAAGTGCGGAAGCCGAGCTTTTCGTAGAGTTGAACGGCACCGTGATTGACGGACGTGACGGTCAGCGTCAGTTCGTGGAATTTCAATCCGCGAAGCGCATCCACAGCAGTGATCATCAGAGCGCGTCCCAATCCATGACCTTGATGACCAGGGAGCACGCAGAGTTGTGTTGTGTGTCCCACGCCGGGCGAGACTTCGCTGGTTAACACCGCGCCGAGAAGGTCGTCGCTTCCCGGCAGATGCAGAACGAACGACGCTCCCGGGACAAATTGGCCACATCCCGGAAGCAAAATAATATTTTTGAGGAAACGCAACGCGCCGGCCTTGCTGCGGTATTGGTCGTTGATGTCGCCGTCGATGTGATTTGCGTAAGCCAGGTAAATGAGTTTGGCGCACGGATCAAAGTAGCGATCATTCCATCGCGAAAGGCGAAGTCCAGTGGTTGCGCCCGACGGCGTGTCGAGCTCTTTGTTCAAATCGAGCAGCATGAACTGGCGGGTATAGAGTTTGAAACCCAGTTCGCGCAAAGGATGATCGACGGGCCCGCCAAAAGGCATCAGCTGCGCTTCGATGCGTGAAAGATTCGGCAGGGTGCGCATGCCGTAGAGCATTTCCTCAAGCAGACGGCGCGCGATTGCGGTTTGGTCGAATTGCGGGGAGACGTACAAGCCGCCGATCAGGCCCTTCTGTTCTTCCATGACATAAAAGGTGTAGCCCGCCGCGGCGCCGTTTTCGTAGGCGACGCAGCCGGAAAGCGCGCGCGCTTCGAGAAAGCGCTTGATGAGTTCCAGCGCGCCGCGGTAGTCCCAATGCAGTTCGTCGCGCCAGTGAAGAGACTCTTCCTCAAGTAACGGTTCGATCTGGCGGAC
>QHYO01000469.1 GCA_003224135.1 Acidobacteriota bacterium
AAACTGCTAAAGAGCATGTAGAGATTCTTGGAACTATCTGAGACCCTTCCTGCACTCTTTGGCACGGAGGGTTTTTTATTTTCCCTCCTTGCTAGCCCTAATTGTGAACGATTCGTCCCCGCGAGCGGCCACTTTGCTGTGGCCCGATCTGTTTTTTGCATCTAGCGAACTTTTCAGGCTGCGATTGGAAACCTGATGCCGGAGATCTACCAGCTGCGTTGTCGTGAGTGTGGAAAATCCTGGGGCAATGCGCCCCGTTCGTTTTGCGAAGAATGCTTTTCGCCTCTTGAAATTTCCTATGATTACGAGGCGCTGAAGTCCATTGCCTCAAAAGACAAACTGGCAGCTCGCAGCTTCAACATGTGGCGCTACGCGGAATTTCTGCCGTTGCCGGAAGGCTTCGAGTTTCCGAACGCAGTGGGCGGGACTCCGCTGGTCGCTTCGCAGCATCTTGCAAAGAAATGGGGATTGCGGAATCTTTACTTCAAGAACGACGCGGTTTGCTTCCCTTCCCTTTCATTCAAGGACCGCGTGGTGGCGACGGCGCTCGCTGCCGCGCGCCGATTCGGATTTCAGACTGTGGGCTGCTCTTCCACGGGAAATCTTGCCAATGCCGTGGCGGCGCAATCCGCACAGCAGGGATTTGACGCCTGCGTATTCATTCCTGCCGATCTGGAGCCGGCAAAAATACTGAACACCGCCGTGTATGGTGCGCGGATCGTTCGCATCAACGGGAATTACGATCACGTGAACCGGCTGTGCGCACAAATCGCGGACCGTTTTCAATGGGGACTGGTGAACGTGAACTTGCGCCCCTATTACTCGGAAGGTTCGAAAACGCACGGTTTCGAAATTGCCGAACAGCTTGGCTGGCGGCTGCCGGACAACGTCGTGGTGCCGATGGCCGGCGGTTCCCTGATTACGAAGATCGCCAAAGCATTTCGCGAATTGGTGGCGTTGGGGTGGGTTGAGGAGAAGCCGGTAAAGTTCTTTGGTGCCCAGGCCACCGGCTGCTCTCCGATTTCAAGCGCGGTAAAGCGAGGACTTGCGCGATTTGAACCACAGAAACCAGAAACCATCGCTCGCTCGCTCGCGATTGGTAATCCCGCCGATGGACCTTTTGCCATCAAGCTGATTCGCGAATCGGGAGGCTGGGCCGAAGATGTTTGCGACCGCGAAATCGTTAAGTCCATTCAATTACTCGCGGAGACCGAGGGAATTTTTGCGGAAACGGCTGGCGGAGTTACGACGGGCGTTGCGGAAAAGTTAGTTCGAGAGGGCCGCATCCGCTCCGACGAAACGACCGTGGTGTGCATCACGGGCAACGGGTTAAAAACTACGGACGCAATCGTAGCTGACTACCCGGCGACCGAAGCCATCGCTCCGAAACTGGAAGCGTTTGAAGCCTATTTGGACGGGCAATTGGCGGCCGTCAAGGCTTAAGAAGTCTAGTCGCAGAGTTTCGCTGCTTTTGAAATTGCATCGAGTACATCATAGGACTGGAGACGACATGGCAGTGACGATTGAAATTCCTACAGCGTTCAGGCGTTTCACCGATGGAACGCCGAAGCTGGATTGTAATGCCGCAACGATTGCCGAGGCACTGAACATCCTTACGGCGCAATTCCCCGGCCTCTCGAGGCACGTGCGGGACGACGACGGGCAGATTCGTCAATTCCTGAACGTCTATTTGAACGAAGAGGACATTCGCTTTCTCGGCGGCGAGGATTGCGCCGTGAAGGAAGGCGACAAGGTGCTGCTCGTACCCTCCATCGCCGGCGGAACTGAATCCTAAAGCCAGTGCATTCGCAAGGCGCGACCTCGCGTACCTTCAGTGAGCACACGCGCGAAAATTACGGCGTGCCGGCCGGTGCGCCCGCTATGGTCCAGGAGAACGCAAGAAAAGACGACGCTGTCAGGTCGATGGCGGGTTCCACCGTGGAGTAAGACTGCACGTTGTCCTTGAAAACGGCGCCGTTCCCGTTGAACTGAGCGAAGACATCCACACCATCCGCGGGGCACGTTCTCATTCCACTTAGGAGGCCCTTCGTAGCAATCGAGTTCGGGCCTTCCACCGCCGCACCTTTCAGAACCGGTGATGTGCCATCCAGAGAGCCGAGAAGATTTGCCACTTGATGCTGCATGCAGTGCGGAAACGTACTCCCGTCGCCAACGATCAGTGATGTGCCCCAGGCATTGGTGCCCAAAACATTGGCCAGCCACCGCGACGCGTACGCAGCGTACGCAGTTGAACTCGTAAGATTGTCGTACTCGTTCGCCATTACGACCAATCCGCCGCCGTGCGACGTCGTATCGTATGCTGCCCAAGGAAATCCAAAGCCGAACGGGTCGCTCCCGGCTTGTATGACCGCCTTGTCGAGTTGCTTTTTCAAGTCGGCCAGCAGCGCCGCTTGTGTTACTGCTAGACCACTCGGATTGCCAGCCAGCCCAATCGCGCGATACAGCTCGTAGTGAGCAAGACCGCTCACGTCATAGAGATTCAGTGTGTCCGACGCATCGCCCGGCCCAGTGATGTAGGCATTCGCCCACCTCGCAGCGGCGGTTAGGTAGAACGTCGGATCAGTGTGGGGAAGTCCAGCAGGCAGTCCGCCAGCCTGGACAGCGAAGTAAAGTTCCGTAGCTCCAAGTTCAAGGTCATCGCGCCATTCCGATTCCGGATAAAAGCTAAAAGGGATGACAGTCAGCAAATTACCGCTCGGCGCGGTGTTCGCGAGATCGAAAATATGTTCCGCGGAGAGAAGGCAGCGGTCGGCGTAAGCGGGATCCGAACCCTTGAACACTTGGTAGCACTCAGCCAGAGCAGCTGCCATGCGGCCCGCCAGGTTCGGGCTGATCGTAGCGTTGGCGCCGCCGGCGGTATTGATAAAGACCGGCCTGTGACAAATGTAGCGATAGCGTGAGGAACAACTCTGGTAAGTATCGTCGGCTTGCGGCAGTCGCCAGATGTCATGGTCGCTGACGGTCTGTGAATTGCCATCTCCGATTCCTACCTGATAGTAAAAAGTCTTGGTCGAATCGTCCCACATTTTTTGCAGCCAGTCGGTGCCAAAGCGGGCTTCGGCGGAAAAATTGGAGCTACTCGAT
>QHYO01000470.1 GCA_003224135.1 Acidobacteriota bacterium
GACTCCGGTGAACTTGTTTTTCTCCCGCCAGGTTGCCGACCCGCAGTTTGGCGCGCGCATGACGGGAAAAGCCGGAGACTGGACTCTGGGTGCGCTCGTGATTGATGACCGTCACCCTGGCGAGGGTCAAGCTCCAGCTAGCGTCTACGACACTCGCGCTCTTGACGGCGTGGTGCGCATCGCCCGCGAATTCGGCAAGCAATCCTACATCGGCGCTTTTGCCTCAAGCCGCGATTTTGCCGATACCAGCAACCGTATTGTGTCGCTTGACGCGCGTTTGAAATTTTCCCCGAACTGGGTAGCCGATCTTCAGGCTTCGCACAGTTGGACGCGGCAGGATTTCAATCTGCCGAAGTTGTGCCAGCAATTTACTGTGCCGGTCGAAAATGGTGTGACGCCATCCAACGCATCTTCGCAGCAAGGCAACAGCCTGTACGCGGATATTTCCTACACCGGCCGCAAATTTTACTTTCTCAGCGAATACAATGATTTTTCGTCCGGCTTTTGTGCCGAGCTCGGTTTTGTTCCACGGGTCGACATTCGTCAGAGCTATTCACTGGCAAGCTATCTTTGGCGTCCCAAGCTTCATCCCGTCGTGGATTTTGGCCCGGTTGCAAGCGAAACGATCGATTGGGATCACAATGATGTCCTCGAGGACTGGCAAGCGGCCGTAGGCCTGCAGTTAGATCTTACGCGCAATTCCACATTTACCGTCAGTCGTGGAGAAGCTTACGAGCTATTCGCAAATATTCCTTTCCGGAAGCACAGTACTTCGATCTACGGCACCTCCGCGCTCTATAAATGGCTCACACTAACCGGACGATTCACTAGCGGTGTCGGTGAAAATTATTTTCCAGGGGGCACGCTCGACCCATTTCTGGGAAATGTAAAGCGCGCGACGCTTGGGTTTACCGTGCGGCCCTCGGCACGTTTCCGGGTGGACGAAACAGGAATTTACTACCGACTGGGCACTCGAGCTGCATCGACACCCGCGAACTTTGCACCGGGGCATTCCATTTTCAACAACTATCTGTTCCGAACGAAGGTGAATTACCAATTCACGAAGGAATTGTCTCTTCGCGTAATTCTTGACTACGACGCAACGCTCGCGAACGATCAACTGCTCAACATCCAGACCAACCTCGGCAGCTACCCCGGCGGACCATTTCCCGCAACCAAGCAATTCACTACCGACGTGTTGATGACGTACTTGCTCCATCCGGGCACCGCGCTTTATGTCGGTTACAACAACGGTCTGAGCAATTTGCGGCTCGACGAGTCAGTGCCGACTCCAGCGGTAACATTTCAAGGCAGCCCCGCCAACCGCACCAGTCAGTTGTTTTTCGTAAAGTTGAGCTATCTCTTCCGGTTTTGAGGCTGGGTAAAGGCGCGTCGCGCGCATAACTTGTGCCCGACGCGTGGCATCGCATAAACTTCAATTTCTGTTGTGCAGCGTAGCAATGCCGGGGATTGTAAGTACAAACCTTGAGATCCGTATTTGTAGTACAAACAATGAGACCGATGTCATGTCAGGGGTTTAAGTACAACCCTGAGACCCGTCTGCAAGGAGATTTATGTCGCATCGCATCGCAGCGAAGATTACAGGTGTGGCAGGCTACCTGCCGCCGCGCATCATGACGAACGCGGACCTGGAAAAAATTGTGGACACGAATGATGAATGGATCCGCACGCGTACAGGTATTCGCGAACGGCACGTGGTCGACAAAGGTATGGCGTCCTCTCACATGGCGACCGAAGCGGCAAGGCAAGTCCTGGCAAACACAAACACCGATCCAGCGGAAATCGACATGATTATTGTGGCAAGCGTTACGCCAGACATGCTTTTCCCCGCAACGGCCTGCCTGGTGCAGGACCACATAGGCGCCAAACGAGCATGGGGGTTCGATCTTTCCGCTGCGTGTTCGGGCTTTGCTTATGCGCTTACCGTCGGCGCTCAGTTTGTCGGCTCCGGCGCGCACAAGAAAGTGCTCGCTATCGGCAGCGATGCCATGACTTCGATACTTAACTACGAGGATCGCGCCACCTGCGTGTTGTTTGGCGACGGAGCAGGCGCGGTTTTGCTCGAACCCGCCGCCGACGGCGAGGGCATTCTGGATTTTGAGCATGATGTGGACGGTTCTGGTGGTCGATATCTCCACATGCCCGGCGGCGGGTCGTTGCATCCGCCCACACACGAAACCGTCGACAAGAAAATGCACTACGTACACCAGGAAGGTTCAGCAGTCTTCAAGTACGCCGTGCGCCGGATGGCGGAACTCGCTGCACACGTGGTGGAACGCAACGGACTGAAGAGCGAGGACATTGCGCTGGTCGTACCGCACCAGGCGAATCTCCGCATCATCCGCGCCATGCAGGAGCGTCTCGGGCTCCCAGACGAAAGGGTCATGGTCAACATCGACCGCTACGGCAACACCACTGGCGGGACGATTCCGCTTGGCTTGCGCGACGCCGTTGAACAACAAAAACTGAAAAAGGGAGACTTGGTGCTGCTCATGGCGGTAGGCGCGGGATACACGACCGGAAGCGTCTTGCTGCGCTGGGCGTATTAGCGTCCCGGTCTTGACCATCCATCGAATCGCGAGTCCGAGCTCACCTAGCGCCCTAGAAAATCAATGTGTAAGGCAGGGACCACGGCAACTCGCGAAGTGAAACTCTCGTGGAAATGGAAGGCGAAGAGAAACGGACAATACAAAAACCCGAAATGAATCAATCGCAGTTTCGTCAGGGTCTCGCCTAGACTCGCCATTTCTGTCCGCTCTAAAGATTCGAGCGATTTTGAACGGCAAGCGGCCCGGATGCAGGGGAACGAAAGGAGTCTCGGAACTAGTAGGAGCGAATCGACGCTGCCAGCGCCAGGTTTGCCTGAAGTCGCCTGTCAACCTGCACTGCGGCGTAGCGTGCGCAGAGGACCCGCTCGCTCTCGGCCCAATCGGCCAGACCTGTTATGCGCCCCGATGCCAGCGTCCCTATGGCCTGGATAATTTTGAAGTACAGTGGAACCAAGCCGAGGCCGGAACGGCCCGCGCGCAGATCCGCAGTCAATTTGTGAAGCTGGGCTAGGGAGCGATAGTCGTCGCCACAAAGGATCCCTGTATCTAGGCGGGCGGCGGCCAGAACCTGCCCGGACACGGGCTGTGCAGCGACTCCGGTGACTACAGCCCGCCAGTAGTACAGCGCGAACTGTGCCAGCGCAACTGTCGAGATCGCAAGGATCATAGCGGAGAGCATCACTAGCCTCTGGAAACATTTTGTCGTCAGCACGCGCGCTCGACCATAGCTCCGAGGTACTATCAGCCTGGTCCTTCAGGGCGTAACAAATTGAGAACAAACCGCCTGGCAGACGCGGCCGGCCGGAGGCTGAATGCGAAGAGCGACTCGTTCTATCCTGGCGCTGGCGGCCATAGGCTGCGCGCTCGGCGTAGCTGAAACCTATGGCCGGATCGCCCAAGCGGGAAACAGGTCAGCCGCGCCTGACGAACAGTCAGAAGCCATACGCGCTGTTTTAACCACCCAGCAGGCGGCCTGGAATCGCGGTGACATCCCGGCCTTTCTCGAAGGTTACTGGAACTCGCCCGAATTGACCTTCTCTGGCGGTGACGGGATCGTGCGCGGCTATGCCGGGCTTCTTCAGAGGTACCGAAAGAGCTATCCGGACAGGGCGGCTATGGGAGAACTGGACTTTTCGGGACTCGAGATTCGCATTCTGGCACGTGACGCAGCGCTTGTGCTGGGTCATTGGCACCTGAAAAGGGCTGCTGGAGATGCGGGAGGCGTTTTTACTCTGGTTTTTCGTAGATTCCCTGCGGGATGGCGGATCATTCACGATCATACCAGTGCACAAAGGCAGACGCCTTGAAAAACACTGTAAGCCATTCAGGTATAGTGGGTTAGCCCAATTTTAGGGAGCAAAACATAGCTCGAATTTGGAAAAACGCTTCTGCCGCCCAAACCTCCCTCATTCTTAACATATTGAAAACAAAGACTGTTAAGTTACGGCGCGTTAGAACCCACGCTGCCGCGAAATCGATCAGACCCTTGCGCTTCGGGCCAGCGGTGTCGCGATTTTTGACGGATCGCGATAGAGCGGCCGCTGCGTCCCGTTCTTTGCCAGCAGGATCTGTGCGACGTTGATGTAACGCTCGAGAAAAGCCCCTTCGCACCAGGCCAGATAGAAATCCCACATCCGCTCGAAGCGAGCGTCAAATCCGAGGTGCTGAACCTGCTCCAGATTTTGAAAGAAGCGTTCCCTCCAACTGGCGAGCGTGTTTGCGTAGTGCAATCCGAAATTTTCCATCTGTATAAGCGATAGTCGCGTGCGGCGCGCAAGCGACCGATGGATTTCCGCCAAAGAGGCCAGTTCGCTGCCGGGGAAAATGTACGTCTGAATCCAGTCCACTCGTTTGCGATAAGAACGAAGCTCCTGGTCGAGTAAGGTGATCGTCTGCAACATCATCGTGCCGTCTGGCGTCAGCAATCGATCGCATGCGCCGAAGAACTCATCGTAGCGTTTAATGCCGACGGCTTCGAACATCTCGATGCTTACGATCTTGTCGTATAGGCCAGAGATCCTTCGGTAGTCTTCAAGCAAAATTCGTACCGAGCCGGTTGGAAAACTTGATTCGTTAACGAGACGCGTTGCAAATTTATGCTGCGCCGGGCTCAAAGTCAGCCCGGTTACATGAACACCATAGTGCTGCGCAGCGTAGACGGCGAAACTCCCCCAGCCGCAGCCGATTTCCAGCACCCGGTCACCCGGCTGGAGCTGCAATTTGCGACAGATCAAATCGAGTTTATGCAGCTGAGCTGTTTCGAGCGAATCGTTTTCGCCGAGAAACAACCCGCAAGAGTAAAGCATCCGCTGGTCCAAAAAGAGCGCGTAAAAATCATTGCCGAGGTCGTAGTGATGGTGAATGTTGTTCCTGCTTCCACGAAGAGAATTCGCATGCAGGCGGTGGCGCATCCGCGACAGGAAACTGCGCAGGGAAGACACCAGCGGATGGCCGGAATCGAGCAGACGCATATTTCGGACTGCCAGACGCACTAGCGACACAAGGTCCGGCGAAGTCCAGTCGCCATCCATGAACGATTCACCCATTCCGACATCCGCTCCCGTGATTGCGCGCACAAAAAAACGTTGGTCATGAATTACAGCCATGGCGCGAAGCTTTGATGTGGGATCTCCAAACGTGTAGGTCTCGTCCGGGCACACCAGCTCCAGATGCCCGTCCTGCAATTTGCGAAGTGAAGAAAAGAAAAGCCGCCGTGCCGTGTGTTGAAGGAGCGCGCTCATCGCGAAGGTTCTCCCGTCAAATCGTCTGGGCGCCGATCGCTTCCCTAATTATTACTCTGGACGGTTGGATGCTTGCAAGCTTCGCGGGATATACGGGCTTCCGACAAAAAAGACGGCGACGAATTGTCTACAGAATTTCCAGAATCTCTTCGTAACGTTTGAAGGGCGGAATGAGGTACGCGCCCGCAAGTTCCGTGCGGGACCACGCGAGCATTTCGCGGGCGACCTCGAACCCGCGTTCGCGAGCGGCTGTTCCGGCGGACTCGAGAGATTTGAGGAGCGATTCCGGTATCACAATTCCGGGGACTTCATTGTTGAGCCGCAAAGCTTGCTTGTAACTATTGAGCGGCCAAATGCCGATCAAAACTGGGATGGGAGATTTGCCACCGAGTTTTTTCAGAAACGTGTACCAGTGTTCAGGATCAAAAATCGGTTGCGTCATGGCAAAGTGCGCGCCAGCTTCGATTTTGGAAACGAAGCGGGCGATCTCTTCGTCCAGATTATCCGCGACGGGATTGACGGCAACGCCGATCGTGAAATTGGTCGCGCCGCCGAGCGTCTTGCCCGACCAGTCCGTGCCCTGATTCAGCCGATGAAGTACTTTGACAAGTCCCACGGAATCGACTTCATACACGCCGCTGGTTTCAGGGTAGTCTCCAACCGACGGCGGATCGCCGGCTGCTTGCAATCCAATGATGTTCTGATCGCGCGTGGTGAGGTGCGGGATCGTTTCCACACCGCGCGCTTCAAGGGCACCAGCGACAATGAGAGCGTCCATGCCAACACGTGCCATCGCGCCGGAATTGATATCAATGGCGTCTACTTTTCCGCAGGACATTATTTTTTCCACTTGCTCGTAGACGCGGTCGAGCGCAATGCCCTTCGGGGGATCAATTTCCACGCTGACTTGAAACTGTCCAGCCTGAATATTTTTCCAGAGTTTGCTTTCAGGAGCGCGTTCGAGCAACGGGGCGGGCTTTGCTACCGCTTCTACTGCGATCGAGGATGCGTGGACTTTCGAAGGCCGGAGCGATTTAACGGCCTCGGCCATGGCACGGATGTGCGCAGGCGTTGTGCCGCAACAACCGCCAAGAACGCGGACGCCGGCCGCGGCGGCTTCCCGCGCGAACAGCGCGAAATATTCCGGCGAAGATTTTGGATAAACGATGCGGTCACCTTCGCGCTTGGGGAAGCCCGCATTAGGCATGGCGCTGACGCGAAGGGCATCCACAGAAGTAAGTTCCCGGATGATTGGGAGAAGCGACTGAGGCCCCAAAGTGCAATTCGCTCCGATTACCTGGACGTTTTTATTTTTGAGCTGCGCGGCAGCCTCCGAGGGGTGCAGATCGCCGTACGCCGTTCCTTCTTCGGCGTAGGTGAGTTGCGCGATGATCGGCAGCCCAGAGAATGACCGGATGGCGTCAATGGCGTGAAGAATTTCCTCGATGTAGGTGAAAGTTTCCAGAATAAAAAGATCGACGCCGCGTTCTTCGAGCGCTTGAGCCTGCTCGAGAAAAAACGAGACTATCTCTTCAGGCTCGGGGTGGCGTGCCTGAACGCCCAGTCCGAGGGGGCCAATCGATCCGCCGATTAAAACTTCGCGAGCGGCAGCTTCACGGGCTTCGCGGGCGATTTTGACTCCTCGGGAATTGAGGCGCTGAACTTCTTCGCCAAGGCCTAAGGGCGCAAGCTTGAATCGGTTGGCACCAAACGTATTGGTTTCGATGATTTGCGCGCCCGCCTCGATGTACGCCTGGTGCACGCGGAAAACCGCTTCAGGTTCAGTGGAATTCAGTTCATCGAAACAGCGCTGCGCGCCCACAGCTTCGTGGAGCATGGAGCCCATCGCGCCATCGGCGATCAGAATTGAGTCTTTCAGCCTTTCGTTAAAATCGAAAATCTTCACGATGCGTCCGCCTTGAAATAAATTGGGGGTTAAGCTGCGAAGCGTTCAGCGCTTTTGCTCCATCAGACTTGCTACAGTGCTCATCAAATCGTACTTGGTCAGAATTTCGAAGCGTGTTCCGTCCATCTCCACAAACACCGCGGGATTTTCGTGGCTGAGAATATACGTAACGCGTTCGACCGGAGCAGTTTTTGGAATTTTCGGCAGGGGCTTGCTCATGACCTCGCGCACAACCAGCTTACGCAGGTCTTTTCCTTGTAGGGCAAGCGTCAAAATCTGATCCTCATAAACAGTGCCGATGGGAATGCTTTCCTCGAAAACAGGGATCTGCGAGATGTCCTGCTCCTGCATCGTCTTGAGCGCGTGAAAAACAGTTTGATACGGCCGCACGATGACGAGCTCGCGAACCTTGCCCGTCTTGTGTTTGGCGTTCACAACCTCGCCGGCGGTAATGGCCACCGCGGAATCCACATAGCCGCGCTCGCGCATCCATTCTTCATTATAAACTTTGCTGAGATAGCGCATTCCGGTGTCTGGCATGAACGCGACGATCAGGGCTTTTTCGTCAAGATCCTTGGCCAGTCGCAACGTAGCGGAGAGACATCCGCCGCCGCTGCCACCCGTGAAAATGCCTTCCTGCTTGACCAGGCGCCGCGCGACCACGAAGCATTCTTCGTCGTTCACTTGAATCACGTCGTCGAGGATTTTCATGTCCATCGTGGCCGGAAAAAAATCTTCTCCGATCCCTTCGACAACATACGTGCGGGCCTTCCCCACCTGCCCGGTTTTGTGAAAGTCATAGTAGAGGGAACCTTCCGGATCAACGCCGATGATCTGAATCGCGGGATTCTTTTCTTTGAGATACTTTCCGGCGCCGCTGATGGTGCCCCCTGTTCCCATGCCGCAGACGAAGTGCGTAATTTTCCCTTCGGTGTCTTCCCAAAGTTCCGGTCCGGTGGTCTGGTAGTGCGCGGCAGGATTCATCGGATTGTCGTACTGATTTGGGTAGAACGAATTGGGAATTTCGCGCGCAAGTTTTTTCGCGACGGAATAATAGCTGCGCGGGTCTTGGGGTTCGACCGCAGTGGGGCAAACGATGACTTCCGCGCCGAGGGCCTTCAGCAGATCGACTTTTTCTTTGGACTGCTTGTCGGTAATCGTGAAAACCATTTTATAGCCGCGCAGCAGGCCGCGCTTTTCCGCATCATCAATCATGGTGACGCCGATGCGGTCTTTCACCGAGCCGCCGGGATTGATGTAGTCGGCCTTGACGTAAATCTGCGGCTTGAGGCCCTGGTTAATGCGATTGAGTCGCACCAGAGGCGTGCGGCCAATGGCATCCAGAATATTATTGCAGCGCATGAAATGTACTTTCCCGGCCTTCGTCAGAGCAGTGGTGCCTTAAGCTCTAGCACAGCGTCGTGTCATACTCAGTTTAGCATGCGACTTCAACCCGCCGCTGAATCACATAGCGAAGGAGCCACCGGATGGAGCGGAAAAATATTTCGAGCGGGACGCCCT
>QHYO01000471.1 GCA_003224135.1 Acidobacteriota bacterium
GGCTTCAGCCGTGAGGAATCTGCTTTCCCAAGCTGGAGGATCCCACCCTTTCTCATCTTGGCTGACGCTCTTTTATCCCTCCGGCAGACTGATTCCCTCACCGCCCAGCCCCGTTCAGGGGCGAAATAACGACAGCCCGGCACGTAAGTGCCGGGTCAGCAAGGGATCGAGACTCCGCGCGCCCCGCGCGCCACACTCACGCCGTGCTTTTGGGTGGCGCAGCGCTTCCAGCGCTGCGATTCAGCGTATGTGACCAACCACTCTATCTCACTCTTGTCATTCCGAACCGGCTTCAGCCGTGAGGAATCTGCTTTTCCCAAGCTGGAGGATCCCACCCTTTCTCATCTTGGCTGACGCTCTTTTATCCCTCCGGCAGACTGATCCAAACTACCACCACCAGCCCCGTTCAGGGGCGGAATAACGATAGCCCGGCACGTAAGTGCCGGGTCAGCAAGGGATCGAGACTCCGCGCGCCCCGCGCGCCACTCTGCGAATGTTTGTGTAGGGGCGGACGTCTCGTCCGCCCAGGCCGAGCGCAAGCTCGGCAGCACCCTAACGGCTGCTCAAGAGGACGTCACGACTCGGGAAGGACTCGACTGCGTAGGACGCGATTGGGAAGGGCACGACTTTCAGTCGTGCCGCCAAGCCCTTTTAACCTTTGCCATTCCGAGCGAAGCGAGGAATCTGCTTTTCTCCGCACCCACTATGCCAGCCGCAACTCAGAAATTCGAACACCACCCCAGCCCCGTTCAGGGGCGGAATAACGATAGCCCGGCACGTAAGTGCCGGGTCAGCCACGGATCGAGGCCACGCGCGCTTCGCGCGCCACACGGGGCGTCGGACCAGCACCTGCCAATTCAATCATCCCGAGCAAAAGGACGATCCGCTTCGCGATCCGTCCTGCGAGTGTTTGTGTAGGGGCGGACGTCTCGTCCGCCCAGGCCGAGCGAAGCTCGGCAGCATCTTCCAGCCGTGCAAGAGGACGTCACGACTCGGGAATTGTGTCGACTGGGAAGGACTCGATTGGGCTGAGCACGACTTCAGCCGGGCCACCAAGACCCTTTAACCCTTGTCATTCCGAGTCGCTCGCAGGCGCGCTCGCGCGCGCCGAGGCTTGCCCTGAGCGAAGTCGAAGGGACGTGCGAGGAATCTGCTTTCCCTCTACCTGCTATCCATGCATCCAGCCGCAACTCAGAAATCCGAACACCACCCCAGCCCCGTTCAGGGGCGGAATAACGATAGCCCGGCACGTAACTGCCGGGTCAGCCACGGATCGAGACCCCGCGCGCTTCGCGCGCCACTATTCAACCTGGATCAGCCTGACGTGATAACAACAATGACGGCTCCGCTCGCCACTCGCGCAGGGCACCCCCTTGACTCTCCAAGCCACCTCAAGCACAATGCATCTTACTTCCCTGCCCGAACCTACCGGAGTTTTCTGTGTCGTGCGTCCATAGTGCGCTAACCCAAGGCTTTGTCCTCAGATTTGGAGTGCAGAATGAGCGCGGAACTTAGCACTAACGCGGAACGCCTAGCTGACAGCAGCAGGACCTTGCCGAACTTCAAGAACGTATCACTCCCTGGGATCAAGGACCAGATTGCGGAGATCCTCCGTCTTATTGGCCGGGACGGAATATTCTCCACGTATACCATTCATGACATCACCCACATCGATGCGATGCTTGGCATGCTGGACTGGCTTGTGCCCGAGTCAACCAAGGGCGCTATGAGCCCGGTGGACTGGCTGCTAACGGTGCTCGCTATCTACCTCCATGACCTCGGCATGGTAACCACATCGCAGGAATACGATGGCAGACTGGAAAATTCCGAATTCGTCTCGTGGCGGGAAAGCCTCGACAAGTCCAGCGATGGCAGAGAATATCTTGCCCGAACAAACCGGATGGATTCGGAGGAAAAGGAGAGCTTCTTCTTTCAAGAATTTATTCGCAAGGGGCATGCTCAACGAATTCGCGAGTGGGTGACAGGCCGTCACACCAGAAAATGGGGGCCACATGTCCAACCCATTGCAAACCGAGTGGCAGAACTGCTGCAGGGTACTCCCCCCAGATTTCGCGACTATCTTGCAATAACATGCGAGAGCCACCATAGCGCAGACCTCGATAAATTGGACAGATATCCAATCGTGGCTAGGCTTGGTAACCATCCCAATGAGGTAGCAAACGTCCAGTACTCCGCGATCCTTCTTCGAACAACAGACCTCCTACATGTAACTAAAGATCGCACGCCGTCCGTGATGTATCAAACAGTGCGATTTTCAGACCCCAAATCGGTGCAGGAGTGGGATAAGCAACTGGGTACATTTGCAGTTGGACCCAGGGGGCGAAAGCTGATTGAGGCTGATCCTGAAACAGCTGTTATCGTGATCAACGCCGACTTCACGGAAGAGCGGCCGCTATTTTCTCTGCAAGAGTACGTTGCGTACGCGGACAGTGAAGTTCGGCAGTCCAAGCGATGGCTCGACAAAAGCCAGGAAATTGTCGACGCAAAAGAATATAGGTTTCCCTGGCACAAAATTGAGGGGGACGTCCGTCTAGAGGGTGTTCCGCCACAATCGATGAGGTTCGAGCTGGATCGCGGACAATTGTTGGACCTGCTAGTCGGCCACACGATTTACAACGAGCCCACGGTTGCAATCCGAGAGCTCCTGCAAAACGGAATTGACGCAGTCCGCTACCAAGCGCACATTACCGCCCGAAGAGCCGACTCGGAAAACGGGGAAGTCCCCCCTCCCGGAAAAGTCGTCATTCGCTGGAATCCCGCCAATCGGCTTCTCGTCGTCCAGGATGACGGTGTCGGCATGGACCGTGACGTAATCAAACATCATCTGATGAACGTCGGCTCGTCTTATTACAACACCCCGCAGTTTGAGGCTGAGCACGGTGACTTCGTCCCAATTTCGCGATTCGGCATCGGCATCCTAACCTGCTTCATGGTATCCGACGACATCGAGATAGTCACTTTTAAAGACAACCATGGGCATCGCATCCGGATGACTTCGGTAAAATCGACATATCTCTTACGTGAGCTCGAGCCCGGTGATCGGCTGTTGGAAGGCCTTGAGCCCCACGGGACTCGGGTAACGTTGCGCTTGCGCGATACTGTGGATCTGTCCAAGAGGACAGTTCTTGACATCATAAGACATTGGGTAATCCTCCCTCAGTGCGTGGTGGAGTATCAGGAGGAAGGACGAGATCCGATCAAGATCGGATTTGCTTGCGTCGCAGATGCCCTCCGCCAGGATCATTTTGCTTCCAAGGAAGAAATATCATGGCACGCACCCAAGGTAGAGGTCGTAGTGAAGGCTCGGCAGGGACGCGAAGGTCCCAACAAACCAGAATCGGGCCTATATGAGCTGGCTTTTGCAGTTCATTCTGGATACTTTCCAGAGAAATCATTTGCTCAGCGCGTAGCCTCTTCGATACCGAAAGTATGCGTCGAGGGCATTCGCGTTTCTGAGAATCTACCTGGCTTTGAAGGCAGGGGAGAGGGGGACATTAGTGGGTTGCTGGCAGTTCGAGGATCGCGGAAGTTCCGCACCACTGTTTCTCGCGCTGGACTGGAGATTGATGACGAATACAAGCGGGTCGCTAGGATATGCGCGGACATGCTCTTCGAGCATGTGTCCGATGAAGGAAAACGCATCTCGAGCAAGCTAGGGAGGCCTCTCTCTCAGGCGGCGAGCGGTTGCCAGTACCTTATACAGCAGTTGTGGAGAGCCGGTATCGCGAATGACGCTGATAGCATCGCGTACGTAACTCATCTCGCGGGGGCGCAACCGTCCATCGTTGTTGAGCGCGTGGAGACCTCCTCTGAAAAGCCCACAACAACTCGAGAACTGGTTTCGCCCGAGCAGCTTGCCAACATTCCCGAATTCTGGACCATTGAATCGCGTTCGGTTGATTCGCTAGGCACAATCTCGCGGGACCTAGGCCGCGAGTTGAGCTTAAATGAATTTTTACTTGCGCTCGCTCCTGACGTCACGCAACTGCGATATTCACCTCTTATTCCAGACGCCCACTGATCGCGCCATTCGGTTGTAGCGTGGCATTATCCCGAGCGCGTGGAGTTTAGTCGACAACACCAACAGACCGCGATCAAGTGGGTACTGGGATCGAGTCCCTGCGAGTGCAAGATGAATATCACACAGATCGCCACAGACGAGTTTTACCGCGTGCTAACAGCAGCAATTCGCAAGTCCGAAACGTCTTCGCCATACCAGAGGGAAGAGTTGAATCTGGACATAGGCCTAGAATCGGCCCCACTCTTGGGCGATGACCAGCGGGTCATGGCGATCACTACTCGGATGGGATCAATTCTGCAAGCCGGCAGCGATCTGCTTCGGATGTGGCAAACAATCCGCACAGCCGCCGTGCAGCTAGCGAAGAACGGCGCTGTGCAACCAATGATGTGTGCCCTGCGAATCGCAAGCGCGTTTAATTCCACCTTGTGGCAGCGGGACCCGGTTGGGTACCGCCAAGACAGCTACTCGACCTGGCGCAGCCAGATATCCGAGTTTAGAGACATCCTCGGCGATTTGGGCATCAAAGACGAGCTGCCGACAGACTTACATGATCGGATTAGCCGCGAGGTTATATTTGACGCAAGCAGTTTTTGGCGCGATTGGGACCGAAGGGATTCGTAGGCGGGTGCCGGATCGCTCATTTTCCAGAGACTGCCCGTCAAACCTGTCAATCGCCGACCACGGAACGCACCCTACTCCTTCACCCCCAACTGCCAGAACAAAAACGAATAAATATCCGTCCCTTCTTCAATCTGCTTTGTGATCGGCTTCCCCGCGCCGTGTCCTGCTTTCGGTTCGATCCGCAACAGTATCGGACGCTCCCGGCTCTGCCCATTCGCCGCCTCGGCCTGCATCAGCGCTGCCATTTTTTTGGCGTGCATGGGATCGACTCGCGTATCCGTGTCCGCGGTCATGAACATGATCGCCGGAGCAGTGCCGTACTCCGGTATCCAAAGTTTTGCGATCTGAAAATTCTGATAGCGCAGCATGTCCAGCAGCGGCACCTGGCATACCACCGCGCGAAACAGATCAGGACGCTGCGTAAACGCCGCGCCCATCAGCAATCCGCCGTTTGACCCGCCCTGAATCGCCAGATGATCTTTGTCCGTGATCTTGTCGGCAATCAGAAATTCGGCGGCAGAGATGAAATCGTCAAAGACATTCTGTTTTTTATCCAGCATGCCGGCGCGATGCCAGTCTTCGCCAAACTCCGCGCCGCCGCGCAGGTTCGCCACCGCAAA
>QHYO01000472.1 GCA_003224135.1 Acidobacteriota bacterium
TTCCAGATCGTAGTAGCGCCGAGCCTGCTCGCTGAAAACGTGCACGATGAAGCTGCCGAAATCGAGCAGCGCCCAGTCCGCGGAGCGGCGACCCTCGCGATGTTCGGGTTCGCGATGAAGTTCCTTATAAAGTTGCTGTTCGACTTCGGAGCAGATCGCTTGCACCTGCGGCGCGCTGAAACCGGTGCAGACCACGAAATATTCAGTGAAAGTACCGATGCTGCTAAGGTCGAGCACGGTGATGGCGGAAGCTTTTTTGTTCTGCATGGCCTCGACGGCGAGGCGCACAGCTTGGGGAAGTTTCGTCAAGTTCACCTGTATAGGCCCTGTTTATGAATGTATTCCTCCACGCGCGCAGAAACAAGTCCGTGAATCGCTTGACCCTTGTGGGCGCGGCGGCGAATGTCAGTGGCGGAAACGTCGCTTGAAACGTTTTCGAGAAGATAGACGTTGCTGCGGCGAAGCTGCGCGACCAGCTGTGAAGGAGAAGGATCGGGATCGCGCTTGGCATTGGCCGGAGCCATCAAATCCGGTGGTATGACGAGCTTCAACGCTTCGGCACGAATACCGGGACGATTGGCGATGATGAAGTCGCACAGACCGAGCAGCGATTCGTACTCTTTCCACATGGGAATGTCCAGAAACGCGTCGGCACCGATCATGAAAAAAATGCGGTCGCCGTGGCCGTGGTACGCATGCCGAAAATAGCGGACTGTGTCGACGGAATAGTGCAATTGTGTGCCAGAAAAATCTTCGCCGGCTTCGGCGAGCGATGGAACGAAATGCGGATGCTCGGTGGAGGCGAGCGCCACCATCGCGTAGCGGTGCGGAAATGGCGCGAGATGCTGTTTGAGCTTGTGCGGGGGGCGGCTGGCGGGGATGAAATGAATTTCGTCGAAATTGAAACGGCGGTCCGCGGCGCGCGCGACGGCGAGGTGTCCGTTGTGGATGGGATCGAAAGAGCCGCCAAATATAGCGATGCGGCGAGGATGATGTTTTGCTGCAGTGCGGTGGGCTTGCGCGGTGGTCAATGAGGCTCCTGAGAGTCGCTGCGGGTATTTTCGCACGAAATGAACAAACGGGAAAAGAGAACGCCGAGGCGCTCGGAGATGGCACCTCGAACTGGCGCCCTTCTGGCCGACTGCAATCTAGACCGTCGCTTGCTGGGAGTCTTCGGGCGCGTCTGGATGCGCTGCAGTCGACTTGGGAATTTTGTCGAGAGCGTCGGCGATGGCCAGGACAAGGTCGCGGACGCCTTCGCCGGTGGCCGCAGAAATGGCGTAAAAGGGGAGCTGGCACTGGGCGCAAAAATTGCGCAACTCGACCAGGCGTGCGCGGTCGGGAGTGGCGTCGAGCTTGGTGGCCACAACGATCATCGGTTTTTCGCCAAGAGATTCGTTAAACGCGCGAAGTTCGCCATTGATGACTTCGAAGGAGTGCACAGGGTCGGCGTCGGTGAAATCGCTGGTGTCGATCAGGTGAACGAGAAGCCGCGTGCGTTCGACGTGACGCAAGAAACGGATGCCGAGGCCAGCGCCTTCGTGCGCGCCTTCGATCAGGCCGGGCAAGTCGGCAACGACGAATGTGCGGCCGATATCGTTGCTTTCTTTGCCGGCGCCACTGCTGGCAGATTGCGGCACGCTATCGGCACTGACAACACCAAGATTAGGCTCGAGCGTGGTAAAAGGATAATTTGCAATTTTTGGACGCGCCGCGGAAATGACGGAAATCAACGTGGACTTGCCGGCATTTGGAAAACCGACCAGGCCAACATCAGCAAGCAATTTCAGCTCGAGCCGCAGATGGCGTTCTTCGCCGGGATTGCCGTCCTCGTGTTCGCGTGGCGCCTGATGCCAGGGCTTCGCGAAATTCTGATTGCCACGGCCTCCGCGTCCGCCGTGCGCGATCAAGACGCGCTGGCCGGGAGTGGCGAGGTCGGCGATGGTTTCGCCGGTGTGTTCGTCGTAGGCGACGGTGCCTACCGGCACGAGCAGAGTCATGTCGTCGCCGGAGTGGCCGGTGCAATTCGAGCCTTCCCCGTGGCGGCCGCGGTCGGCTTTGAATTCGCGGTTGTAGCGATAGCGCAACAGCGTGTTGTCGTTTGGATTGGCTTCAAGGTAGATGCTGCCGCCGGTGCCGCCATCGCCGCCGGACGGTCCGCCGCGAGGAACATATTTTTCGCGACGGAACGCAACACAACCGTTGCCGCCGTCGCCGGCTTTTACATAGATTTTGGCTTCATCAACGAACATCTACAAGAATCCTATCAAGAAACGTGTGCGGCGGATTTCAAGTTGAGATCCTTCGCATATCCTCATCGGATATGCCGGGACGACGACGCGCTATCGTTCAACGATCGCTCAAAGAAAAAAACGGCCCGGAATGACCGGGCCGCGAATTGCCAGTGTCAACAATTCCAAAAGTAGGGGCATAAATGCTGGCTGCCTGCGGCAAGCAGGTACCTGCCAAAAAAACCGCTCAGTTGACGGCGGCAGCTTCGGCTGGCGTGACGCTGATGAAGCGTCCACGGCGGCCGCGGTCTTCGAACTTGACGTGGCCGGTGACGAGCGCGAACAGCGTGTCGTCTTTGCCCTGTCCGACGTTCTCACCCGCCTGGTGCTTCGTGCCGCGTTGGCGAACCAGAATCGTGCCAGCGTTGACCAGTTGGCCTCCGAAGCGCTTTACCCCGAGCCGCTGGCCGTGAGAATCGCGGCCGTTTGTTGAAGAGCCGCCACCTTTTTTGTGTGCCATGATGCAATTCCCTTCCGAGATTCGAAATTCCGAGCTGCGAGATTTAAACGCTACGCGATGGGCTGTGGAACTCTCCGAAGCGAGAGAAGGCCCTGCCTGCGAACAGGCTCGATCCGGCACTGCATTTACAGCTTGATGTCGCTGACCTGCACGGACGTATAGTTCTGACGATGGCCGCGCTGAATCTTGTACTGGTTTGTTTTCTTGAACTTAAGGACGGTGAGCTTCTTTGCACGTCCCTGTTCTACGATCTTGCCGGTGACGCTCGCCTTTGAAGCGTCGTCGCCAACCAGAATCTTCTTGTCATCAGTATGTACGCTCAGCACGGAGCCAAACTTCACCTGCTCGCCCACTTCGCCAGATACGCGTTCCACACGGATGGTGTCGCCGGGAGCGACACGGTACTGCTTTCCCCCGGACTTGATTACGGCGTACATCACTCCTCCAGAGCTGAAGACAAACCCCAATTATATGGGTTCACGCGGCATACCGTCAATGCGGGTTTCTGAGGGGGGTGTAAGCCACCATTGTGGTATTTGACGAAGTATGGGGATTGGAGGTATTCTTCTTAGG
>QHYO01000473.1 GCA_003224135.1 Acidobacteriota bacterium
CATCAAGCAGCCTATTGGCGTCGTGGCGTGCATCACGCCGTGGAATTTTCCCCTGGCCATGGTCACCCGCAAAGCCGGACCGGCAATAGGCGCGGGCTGCACCGTTGTCTTGAAGCCCGCGGGACAAACTCCGTATTCGGCTTTGGCCCTCGCTGAACTTGCCGAACGCGCTGGCGTGCCGAAAGGCGTCTTCAGCGTAATTACCGGTTCTGCGAAGGAAATTGGCGCCGAACTCACATCGAATCCCATTGTCAAAAAACTTTCCTTCACCGGCTCCACAGAAGTCGGAAAAGTCCTGATGGCACAATGTGCCGGCACCATCAAGAAACTTTCGCTCGAACTTGGTGGCAATGCACCGTTCATTGTTTTTGACGATGCCGTGTCCTGGTTCAGGAGAAAGTTTACGATGCCTTCGCGGAACAATTAGCGAAAGCTGTAACGGCCCTCAAACCCGCGCCTGGCCTCGTAGCAGGAGCGACGCAAGGCCCGCTGATCGATGACGCAGCAGTAACCAAAGTCGAAAGCCACATTCAAGACGCGAAGCAGAAAGGCGCGAAAGTTCTTGTCGGCGGAAGGAGACACGCTCTCGGCGGGAGATTTTTTGAGCCCACAATTTTGACCGACGTCACGCCCGCAATGGCGGTCGCTCGCGAAGAAACCTTTGGCCCGGTCGCGCCGCTTTTCCGCTTCAAAACGGAAGCCGAAGCCGTCGCGCTCGCAAACGACACGGAATTCGGCCTCGCTTCTTATTTTTATGGCAAAGACATCGCACGCGTCTGGCGCGTAGCGGAAGCTCTCGAATACGGCATCGTCGGAATCAACACTGGTCTCATCTCTACCGAAGCTGCACCTTTTGGCGGCGTGAAAGAGTCCGGTCTCGGTCGCGAAGGCTCAAAGTACGGCATGGACGAATATCTCGAAGCTGCTAAGCTAACTTGTTAGCGGAACGAGCGCTCGCAGCCGCGGTTCACGTAGGTAAAGCCCCACCCACAGCAGCGCCGCGATGTAAGTCGAAAAGAGCACGTGATAAAGCAGCGGATCGCCGACCCGCACATGAGTCGCGACCGCCCCACCCAGAAAGCCCGTTAACAAGATCGCGCCAAAAATCGAACTGCGCGGAATTAAATATAGTGCCGTGCACATGAGCAGCAACACTCCGACGCCGATGATTTCACTTTCGGGATATCCCAGCCTAGAGAATGCTTCTCTCACCACAGCAG
>QHYO01000474.1 GCA_003224135.1 Acidobacteriota bacterium
GTTTTTTCATCCAGAATGCGTTGTAGCTCGCGTCCCAGCGATTCGCGTTCCGTGATCATTTGCGCCAATTCATGGCGTCCGATGGATTCGCGCAAGCCGGTTTGCGCGCTCATGGTGATGGCCTGAACGAAATCCTGCACTTCCAGAATGGATTTCTCCGCGTTCCACACCATCCAGAACACGATGGCGTCCACATTCACCGGAACCGTGTCGCGAGTCAGCGTCGACTCCGCCGTCACATTGGCTGTGCGCACTCTTTGATCCACGTACCGGCTCAGCGTATCCACGATCGGGAACATGTGGAACCAGCCCGGCCCGCGCAGCCCAACGAAACGGCCCAGCCGCAGCACGGCCACTTTTTCCCATTGGTCGGCAACCTTGATCGAGAAGAGCAGATAAACTCCCACCAGCGATCCCACAATCAACGGAAGCCGGTTACCGAGCATCGTTGTAAGCCCAAGTCCTGCTGCTCCGAAAATGACGAATAGCGCCATCGCGATACCCGGCACCTGATTCTTTTCACTGTTCCACAACATGATTCGTTACCTCCTCTTCTTCGCCCCATCGCTTTGCATCGCTTGCAGCTGCTCGATCAGTTCCTCGGCCGTAAATCCCGCAGAACCCGCGCGGGCCATGAAATCACCGATCAGTTGATTCAGGCTTCGCTGACGCTCTGCTTCATCGAGCCGCATTTTTTGGTTGCTGATAAATGTTCCCGTGCCTTGCTCGGTTTCGAGCACGCCGCGAATTTCAAGTTCGCGATACGCGCGAATCACCGTATTCGGATTGATGGAAAGATCGACAGCCAGTTGCCGTACGGTGGGGAGTTGATCACCCGGGGCGAGCGCGCCAGCGGCGATGCCTCCGGTAACCTGGTCAATAATCTGGCGATAAACGGGTACGCCGCTGCGCGGGTCGAGCGAGAACGGGAAAGCCTTACGTTTTTGAAGTACAGCGTTCATTAGAACAATAATGTACTAATGTTCTAGAACAGTTGTCAAGAGAAAATCCGCCGTTTGCCTCTTGCGGGGCGGAACTCCTTCTTGCCGTCGAATGATTTCTTATTTCACCGCCGGCGCCAGCGGCTTCAGCCGTTCCTTGTTGATCTTCAGAACGATCCCCGCATTGCGATCCGCTACTTCGCTCACTTTGTATTCTGAAGCCGTGCCAAGCACCTGCGCCACTTCCGATGGCGTCAGCTTGTATTCGTCGGTCAGCCACTGCGCCATGTTCGCGGTGGCGTCGCGGAATGCGTCGTCGAGCGATCCATCCAACCCCACGGCCATTACATGAGTTGCTGATTCCACTCGCGGGCCCGGGATGCGTTTCGCGGGAATTACGTCCACCGTGACTTCGACATCCATCGAAGTTTCTAACGCGTTTCCATTGAGTTCGCCGTCGCCTTCTGCCGCATGGCCGTCACCAAGGTAGAGCAGCGCGCCAGGAACCCTGACCGGCAAATAGACCGTCGCGCCCTCGATGATTTCATTGAAGTCCATGTTTCCGCCGTAGCCACCTGAATCGCCGGTACCTGGAGGGGCTTGTGCAATTCCCGGAGCAACCGCAACGCAACCCAGCATCGGCCGCAGCGGAACAGAGTAGTGCGTCAAATGTTCCGCCGGTTTTTCAGGACTCGCCACGCCGTTTTCCCGATCGAGATGCCAGCGCACATTCTTGAATCCGTCCTTCATCTTCGCGGCCCAATCGCTGTCGAGACCACGGCCAACAATTCCGTCATCACTGATCGCCCAATCGCGATTTAGACGAAGCCGCATGATGTGCACGGCAAGCGTGTCCCCGGGCGCCGCCGTTTCGATGTAGAAGGGGCCGGTTTCAGGATTGCCGCCGAGAACGCGCGTGACACCTTTCTCATCCGTGCCGCCAGCATCAACTGTGGTCGTGTGGATCGTGTCACCGGGAGCGACAGTCAGCACTGGTTTATTTTCCGCGGAAAATCGGCGATAGAAAATTGTTGGCACAAACTCGTGCCGCTGCGCCGCAGCACCGGCACGGCGCTTGGTAACAATGGTCGCGGTAAACTGGTGTGAAGTTGGATGCGACTTGTCATCGCTGTTCACGAAGACAACTGTTCCCGTGATCGTGCCGTTCTGCAGCGTGCCCTTTAGGTCTTCCGTGCCGCCCTGATCATCTTTGGCCAGAAACTGGATCGAATTTCCGGTGATCGTGCCCTCGAATTTGTCACCGTCAAAATTGCCGCTAAGTTTTTCGCCATTCTGCTCCAGCTCCATCATGAAATAGAGTGGAGATCCGTAGAAGTCCGCGCTGACGATCCATCGCCCTGCAATCGCGGAGTCTGGCGGATGTGGTTGCTTTGTCGCTTCTTGAGCGAAAACCACGCCAGCAAGCAGCAGGAGTGACGAACTGAGAAGAAGCGATGACAGGAATTTGCGCATGAAATTTCCTCGGCGTGGAGTTTAGACGAAATACTTCGTAGATAGTTAGCCCAATTTTGCGCAGAGTGAATTCGAACGGTAGACTGTGGAACCTATGGACAAGTTGACGGGAATACATGCGGTGAAAGAAGCACTGGAGGCGGCGCGGCCGCTCGAGTACGTACTCGTGGCGAAAGGAAGACAGGACACACGCGCGGAAGAAATCGTGCAACTGGCAAGACGCCACGGAATCCCCGTCCGCTTTGAAGAGCGCGGGCAACTCGACCGCGCTGCAGGCACGCGCGATCACCAGGGAGTTGTGGCGATTGGCGCTGCGCGCGCAGCAAGCACGTTTGAAGATATTCTTGCGAACGCGAGCAAGGACGGAGGCAACCCTGGACTGATTGTGCTGCTTGACGGCGTGGAAGATCCGCACAATCTTGGCGCGATCATTCGCACGGCACTGGCTGCGGGCGCGCACGGGGTGGTGATTCCGGAGCGGCGTGCCGCGGGACTGACGGACACCGTGGCGCGGGCTTCGGCCGGTGCGCTTGCCCATCTGCCAGTGGCCAAAGTCACAAATCTTGTGCGCACGATGGAGGCGTTGAAAGAGGCCGGATACTGGCTCGTCGGACTGGATGAACGCGCCGACAAGAATTACACCGAAGTGGACTACACTTCGCCGACGGGAATTGTGCTGGGCGGAGAAGGTGGCGGCTTGCACGAACTCACGCGCAAGCGCTGCGACTTTCTAGTCTCGCTGCCCACGGCGGGCCCAGTGAAGTCACTCAACGTTTCCGTCGCCAGCGGCGTCGTCCTGTTTGAAGCCTTGCGCCAGCGCCACGGGAAAAAATAATTACCATAGAGCCCGTGACGAAGCGACCCGCCCGCGTCCCGCGACCACCAGAAAATCAACAAACCAGAGAGATTACTTGTCGTATTGGATGAGGGAGAAAACGTCGAGGCCGGGGAGTTTGGAGCGTCCGTTGAGGAATGTGAGTTCGACGGCGAAGGCCGTGCCCTCGACTTTGCCGCCGAGTTTCTGGATGAGCTTGGCGGTTGCGGCGGCGGTGCCTCCGGTGGCCAGAAGGTCGTCGCAGATGATTACGCGTTCACCCGGTTTAATGGCGTCTTCGTGAATTTCGAGTGTGTCCGTTCCGTATTCCAGAGCGTAGGAGATTCCGGCGGTTTTGGCGGGAAGCTTTTTCGGTTTGCGTATGGGAACAAATCCCGCGCCGAGACGGTAAGCCAATGCCGGCGCGAAGATGAAGCCGCGTGCT
>QHYO01000475.1 GCA_003224135.1 Acidobacteriota bacterium
GTGCGCGGGTATTACGACCTACAATGCTCTACGCAACGCCGGGTTGCGCGGCGGAGACTTGGTCGCTGTGCACGGCATTGGTGGCCTGGGGCATCTGGGGATCCAGTTTGCGCGGCACATGGGATTCCGTACGGTCGCCATCGGGCGCGGAGGCGAGAAGGAAAAGCTCGCGAAGGAATTGGGCGCACATGTCTACATCGATACGGCCGTCGATGATGCTGCAGCAACACTGCAGCGTATGGGCGGAGCCCGAGCTATTCTCGCAACAGCCCCCAGCGGCAATGCTATGGGGCCGCTCGTGTCCGGTCTTGCAGCCCGCGGGAAGTTCATCGTGGTGGGTGTACCGCAGGACCAGATGCAATTGAGCGCGTTCCCGCTTGTCTTTGGAGGGCGCTCGATTTACGGCTCACTCGCCGGCACGGCGATTGATACCGAAGACGCCCTTGCCTTCAGCGTCCTCGAGAATATCCGCCCGATGATCGAGACAGTTCCTCTCGAAGAGGCTGCTGATGGTTACGCGCGTATGATGCAAGGCAAAGCGCGGTTCCGCATGGTGCTGGTTACAAAGGACGGAGTCGCGCGAGAAGCATCGACCAACGGATAAACGGCTCTGCCGCTCAGAATCTCGAAGCTGGCAAGGTGCCGAAGCGTTGACGTCGGTCGAGACGCTAATCTCGTGCCACCGTTCTCGATTCTCTGCGCGTGTCGCTTGGGCTCGTCAGAGCGTACCGAACGGCGTCACTCCCTGGTAGGAGATGTGCGGGCAGACTATCGCTGGCCGCCAGACAAAGCATGACCCGAGCCACCTTGACCGGATCGCTGGTTTCGCAAGAACACCTGCAATCATTGCCTTGAAGTTTCCTGTTTCCTGGAAGGACGCTGCGAAATTGCACTGCTTATCGTACCGCCCACAGATTTCTCGCGCGGCTGGGGGGACCTTTGCAGGGAATCTGTAAGGCTTTTAGACGCCCTGGTAAACCAAGGCGACAAATGCGCCGGGCGCTATGAAAGACTTGCTCCATTCCTCATCCGTGCGAGTGCCAGGCTTGGCGTGAAATTTCAGCTGGAGCCGTTCTGACCATGTGTTGCTCCTGGTTCGATCTCGCTTAGGATTATTCGGCAATCTCGGTCTCCCTGGCGTGAAATCAAACCGATATCTATGGAATCGTTTCAGAATCCGAGGTCACTCAATCCGGGGTGCCCGTCAGGACGGCGGCCGAGCGGCCAGTGGTATTTGCGTTCTGATTCTTTAATCGGAAGATCATTGATACACGCAAGCCTCCATCGCATCAAGCCATCCCCGTTGAACTCCCAATTTTCGTTTCTGTACGATCGGTACCAAGTCCCCGAGTCGTCGTGCCACTCATACGCGAAACGCACTGCGATGCGATTCTCATGAAACGCCCAAAGCTCTTTGATCAGCCGATAGTCCAATTCTTTCGCCCATTTGCGTGTCAGGAAGGCGACGATCTCCGCTCTTCCGTTGACGAATTCCGCGCGGTTTCTCCAGTGGGAATCCACCGTGTAAGCTTGTGCCACTTTTTCAGGATCGCGCGAGTTCCAACTATCCTCCGCCAACCGAATTTTTTGAATGGCACTCTCCCTCAAAAAGGGAGGCACTGGCGGACGTGTCGTCATGGCTGTTTCTCCTTCGATTCCATCGAACCGGTGTTGAATTGTTCACGCATGGACTGTACGCGTCCCCATTCGGAACTGAACGCTAGTTCGTGGGTTCTGCCAAAGAGAATACTCCTGAAAACTGTGGCGGCGGCAACCACGCTGGGCATCCAGTGCACGCCCTAGTTGGAGAATGCGCAAACTGGATTTGGCCACCATTGGCCCTTACAAGAAATCATTTATTTCTTTGGGGTTCGTTCGTTTGCTCCGGCATTGGTGTCCTCCTGTTGTCAGAGGGTCGCCAAGGCAATGCTATACCCTGCACAAGGCCTAGGCGTTCGAGCTGACGCGATGGGCATGCACAGCCCGCCATTCACCCGGAGACGTACCCTCCCACTGGTGAAACGCGCGGAAAAACGAGTTCGCATCTTCGTAGCCCAGAAGATAAGCGGTTTCATTCAACTCCAGCGAGGAATGCAGCAGATAATGTTGCGCGAGTTCGCGTCGCGCCTCTTCGATCAACTGCTGATTTTCATGGGGTCGCACTTTGTGGGTTCCGTGAACCGTTGCCCCCAGCCTCGAGCCAATTGACATACATATATAAGGATGAAATAAACGAAAATGGTTGCCCGCTATTGGAACGCTGCTGGCCGGCACCAGCGTAGAGCTTTTCTAGCCCGGGACTCACAAGCCGTGGACGAGAGGATCTTAACCACATGCATTCATTGCGAAATCTCTTGCAGGAAGCCCAAGGAAATGGCGTGGCGATCGGCCACTTCAACATCTCTGACCTGGTTCTATTGAAAGCGGTGTTCGCAGCCGCGCGGGAACTGAACGTTCCAGTCTTGGTTGGTTTGTCCGAAGGCGAGCGTGAGTTTGTGGGAGTTCGCCAGATTGCGGCTTTCGTTCGAAGTCTGCGCGAGGAATTCGACTTCCCCATTTTTCTTAACGCAGACCATACGCACTCTCTCGCAAAGGGGGTGGAAGCTGCAAAAGCCGGGTTTGATTCCATTGTCTTTGATCTGTCGGCCTTACCCATCGAGGAAAATGTGCGCCAAACCAAGCAGGCTGTAGAAGCGCTCAAAGCGATCAATCCTTCCGTGCTAGTAGAGGGAGAAATCGGAGACATCGGGACTGGCTCTGAGATACACGAATCATCTCCCGATGTGGTTAAGGGGCTCTCGACCCCGGGAGAAGCGAAACATTTCGTCGAGAGCACGGGAGTGGACATCCTGGCACCGGCCGTTGGCAATACGCATGGAATGCTCAGGAGCATGGTACAGGGAGAAACGAAGAAGCACCTGGACATCGAGAGAATCGTTGGCATCAAACGAGCGGCGCAGGTTTTCATAACTCTTCATGGCGGCTCAGGAACTGATGATGAAGACTTGCGCAAAGCAATCGCAGCAGGAATCAATATTATCCACATCAATACGGAACTTCGCGTCGCGTGGAGACATGGTTTGGAACACGGTTTAAGCACGCACCCAGGCGAAGTCGTGCCATACAAGATTCTGCCGCCCGCCGTGGAAGCAGTAAAACAGGTAGTTGGCTCGCGCTTGAGGCTGTTCAAGGGTGGACGGCACGCCGCTCAGGGAGCATAGCGCCAGGCTTGGGTGGTTCCCAACTTGAAGCGATCCAGGTTTCGCTGCGCCTAAACGCTTCGGACCTATCGCAATGGCCTGAAGAACTCCCGCAAATCCTTCGCAAGCAACTCCGGCTGCTCCATCGCCGCAAAGTGCCCGCCCTCAGGCATCACCGTCCAGCGTACGATATTCAAGCCGCGCTCCGCCAATGCCCGCGGCGGCATGGCAATCTCCTTGGGAAAGACTGCAACAGCGACTGGAGGGTCGACACGGTTGCTGAGCGAGAGGCTCAGCGGCCGCTGTCGCGACTCGTAGTACAGGCGTGCGGACGAAGAAGCCGTTTCCGTGACCCAATAGATCATGATGTTGGTCAGGAGCTCGTCACGGGTAAAGATGCTTTCGACATTGCCTGCACAATCGCTCCAAGTCCGAAATTTTTCGACGATCCAAGCTGCGAGTCCAACGGGAGAATCATTCAAGCCGTAACTCAGGGTTTGCGGCTTGGTTGCTTGTTGATGGCTGTAGCCGCCTTCGGTATCCCACCACGCGCGGAGTTGTCCGAGATAGGCACTCGCAATCTCATCCTCCGGCTGTACGTTCAGCGTGCCTCCGAGCAGAAAACGCCCCGCGATGTAGTTCAAATGAATCCCAATCATGCTCTCAGCGTGATCAAGTCCAAGCGCGATCGAAACGGCCGAGCCCCAGTCTCCGCCCTGCGCTGCGAAGCGCTCATAGCCGAGCTCCTGCATCAGTCGCACCCAGAGTGCCGCAATTTTCTTCGGATCCATTCCTCTGTCGCGCGGACGGTCGGAAAACCCATAGCCTGGCAATGACGGCACAATCACATCAAACGCATCTTCTGCCCTGCCGCCATGTGCCGCGGGATCGGTCAGCAGCGGAATGAGCTTCAGCATCTCGACAAAGCTTCCAGGCCATCCATGCGTCACGATGAGCGGTAGAGGCGCTGGCCCTTTCCCGCGCACATGTACAAAGTGAATATGGATTCCGTCGAGGGCGATGCGAAACTGCGGCAGCTGGTTCAATCGCGTCTCTTCGCGCCGCCAGTCGTAGCCATGACGCCAATACTCAGCCAGCGAGCGCATGTAAGCGAGATTCGAGCCTAACTCCCAACCCGCACTGTCAAGCTCATCCGGCCAGAGCGTGGTATCGATACGATGCGCTAAATCCGCAATTACAGAATCCGGGACCCGAATCGCAAATGTTTCTGCAGCCATTCAGCCAAGGCCCTCCGCAAAAGTACGGCTTCCGAAGAGATGTCTGACCAGGCATCCCAGTCACATCATTCAAGGTAGCTTGCCCCACTACTTTTGAACGCATCAACGAATGGCGGCCAGAAATTCGTCGACCGTCAGAACCTCGTGGCCAAAGGTCGGATATGAGATTTCCAAGGCAGCCAAGTGAGCTACTTTGTTGAGCACCGCAGCCGCATCTGTGAGGAACGTCAGAAGGTGGCCCCTCGATCCGTCGTTTCAACGCTAATGCCGTCGTTGGTTAGGCGTTCGTGCCACCGTCGACAGTCAGGTTCGCACCGGTGATATACGACGCCTCTGGACCAGCCACGAACGCTACCAACGCGGCGACTTCGTCAACAGACCCGTAGCGGCCGAGCGCTGTGAGGCCTTCTGGGGTACCGCCCAATCGCCCGCGGCGGGATTTAAATCCGTGTCGATCGGACCTGGCTGGATATTGTTGACGGTGATGCCCCGGGTCCCGACCTCTCTGGACAAGCCCTGAGTGAACATCTTGACGGCTCCCTTCGTGGCCGAGTAGGGCACCAGGCCGGGCGTCATGAGACGCTCGCCAACGCACGACCCGATCATGATGATGCGACCGCCGCTCTTCATGTGCTTCAGCGCTGCCTGCGTCGCGATGAAGGTGCCGCGGACATTGATGTGAATCACGCGGTCCAGTTCCTCCAGCGTGGACTCCTCGAACCTCTTCGGGATGGCCGTGCCGGCATTGTTCACAAGCACATCAAGTCGGCCGAAGGTCGCGACGGTCTTTTCGACCGCGGCTTTGCTGGCATCGGCATCGGCGCCGTCCGCCTGAATCGCGATCGCCTTTCCGCCGGCGCGTTCAATCTCCTTGACGACCGACGCGGCCGCGTCGGTACCTTTCGTATATGTGATGGCCACGTTCGCTCCGTCCGCGGCTAGACGCTTGGCGATTGCAGCACCAATGCCGCGCGAGCCGCCCGTAATGAGTGCAATCTTCCCTTCTAGTTTCTTGGACATTCTTTTTCTCCTTTGTTGCTGAGTTGTTCCGAACCTAAGGGTTCTGGCAAATGACCTGCATCCCGGGGTCTGACAGCTCTCGTCCGAGTGCCCTAGATAAGACGCCGATGCTCGAAATCGCTATGAAGGTGTAGAAATTTTTCACCGCTATCTCGCCAACTGTCCGAATTCATGTCTCTACCCTTGATCTAGAGCCATGCTGACTGGGCATGGGTCCACGTCTCTCTAGCCGCTTGTCGCAGTCTCAGATCACCTCATCTGATGCAAGAATCGGCTTTTTGTATCGTCTTTGGAGGATACTTTGTAAGCTTGACAGCGATGCTTTCAGAGCATGGGAGTGCGAAGTGGAGCTACGACACCTACGCTATTTCGTTGCGGTCGCCGAGGCCGAGAGCCTCACAGTGGCAGCGAAGAGAAAACTCCACACGTCACAACCTTCCTTGAGCCGGCAGATCCGAGATCTTGAAGAAGAGATTGGCGCCGAACTTCTGACGCGCCGAGCTCGCGGCATCGAATTGACCCCGGCGGGTCGAGTTTTTCTCGATCACGCCCGCTCAGTGCTTTCGCAGGTCGAGGCGGCAGGCGAGGCTGCTCGCCGGATCGCTCATCCGGCAAAGCCATGCTTCGTAATGGGCTTTCTTACTGGACACGAACTGACGTGGATGCCCGAAGCTCTAAAGATCTTGCGCGACGAGCTGCCTAACGTCGATGTGATGATATCGAGCCAATACTCCCCGCTACTTGCGGACGGCCTTTCGAAAGGAAAAATCGATGCAGCTTTTCTTCGACGGGAAAAAGGGGTGCCAGGGTTGGCGTTCCGTCTTCTCGTGAAGGAGCCTTTGATGGTGATCTTGCCCAGTGACCACCGCCTTGCCGCGCGACAAGTCATCAGTCCGGGGGATCTTGTGGGCGAGACATTCGTGAATGTGTCGGACACGGCTCCTGTACTGCGTGCGGTCATCGACAATTACCTGAAGCGGTTCGGAATCAATATCACGCCTGCTCACGAGGCGGACCACCTCGCCATGGGAATTTCCTTAATCGCGTCGACGCGTGGCGTGGCGCTATTGCCCGCATACGCACAGAACTTTCTTCCTTCATCTGTAACGAGTCGTCCTCTCAAGGGAGATACACCAACGATTGATTTGGTTCTGGGCCACAAGAAGTCGAACAAATCTCCCGTCCTAAAACTATTGCTTTCGAAATTAGACGAGTTGGTCGATCGTGCCTCCTCCAAGAAGATCCAATAAAACTCGCAAAAGCAAAAAATGATGAGCGCGAAATCTGTCAGATTCAGATGGAGTAATCCACGACGGTCGTGGAGATGTTTTCGGATTGGCAAAACCCTGCGATTCTGTCCGTATCCCCAAGGGGACGAGCTGCGTAGAGATAGATATGGATAATCCGCGTGACATGGAAGCCCATGGCCCCTTCGATGCACGCTATCTGGCGTTCCTTGAAACCATCACTCAACTCCGGCCGCGCCTGCACCGGTATTGTTCGCGCATGACAGGATCGGTGATCGACGGCGAGGATGTTGTTCAAGATGCGTTATTCGAGGCTTATCGGAAGCTGGACCAGTACGACGACAGCCGTCCTCTTGCCCCGTGGCTGTTCCGGATTGCGCACAATCGATGCATCGACTTCCT
>QHYO01000476.1 GCA_003224135.1 Acidobacteriota bacterium
AGTGTAGAACCTATTTATGCCACTCAAAATTATTCCAGATGAAGACAAGCCTTCCGTCGCCATCGAAATTCCACTTGAAAAGCCGCTTCCCGACTACGACCTCGAGGATCTTGAGAAACCGACGCCCCGCGAAGTGGACGGCATCCTCGTCTCTCAGGGATTCCGAGACCTCGTGGACGACGCGCGCGGCGTGCTCCTTGAAATCCTTTGCGAGCACCACAAGAGCATTGCAGAAGAATCTTCCGCTCTGACCGACCTTGACCTTTCGCCTGAAGCGCCGCAGGCTATGGAAATCATGCAGCTCACTGGCGCTATTTGTCCGGAGGACGAAGTCTACCGTCCCGGTTTGTGGATTGTGCTTCGCTACAACCAGGTTTCGCAAAATCAGTCTCTGTCACCTGCACTCCTTGAACGTGTGAAGCACGTCGCTCAAGAATTCGTCAGGCGGATGGATCTGGCTTGACTCCGAGGGGTTGATTTGCGCTGCGTATTTCTCTCTGCTCAGGCGATGTTGACGTTTTCGCGCTTCCCTCACACACTCGCTTACTGGCTTTCTGATCTGCAGTTCTGCTGAAAGGTTCCCAAAGGCATAATGGCGCAAGAAAAAGGACTTTTGATCGTTTATACCGGGCCGGGCAAAGGGAAAACCACCTGTGCTCTGGGTGCGGCATTTCGCGCTGTAGGCCAGGGCCTGCGCGTCCTGATGGTGCAATTCATCAAGGGTTCATGGCACTATGGCGAACTCGACGCCGCCAAAATGCTTGGCGACGACAAATTTGAAATTCGCCCCATGGGACGCGGATTCGTCAAAATTGGCGGCGCGGAGACGGATCCCGCAGACATCAAGCTCGCCGAAGAATGCTGGAACACGGGCCGCGATGCAATCTACTCCGGAAAATACGATCTGGTCATTCTCGATGAGATCAACTACGTCATCAGCTACAAAATGTTGGAACCGGAAATGATTGTTGACGCATTGCGCGATCGTCCCGAACGCATGCACGTGATTTGCACTGGTCGCAACGCCCATCCCAAACTCGTCGAACTCGCCGACCTGGTTACCGAAATGAAAGAAGTCAAACATCCTTACACCAGGGGCATTCTCGCCCAGCGTGGTATAGACTATTAAACTGGTGCCCGGGGCTCAGGGAACACTCCGAGTGAATGACTGCATTGTTGGAACGGCGTTGGCTGGCTTGGGTGCAAGCGATGGCCGCAGGAAGAAAAGATCGCAAAATGGCTTGGTTTAAGCGGGAGAAGAAGTCGATTGATCAGGCGACTCCGCCGGAAGAGCGCCGCGTCCGCACGGAAGGTCTCTGGACCAAGTGCGAGAACTGCCGCACCATCACATTCCGCAAGGATCTCGAAGCCAATCTGTTTGTCTGCCCGAAGTGCCAATTCCATTTCAAGATGGGTTCTAAACAACGCCTCGAAATGCTATTTGACGGCCGGTGGACCGAGCACGATGCGGGAATGACCTCAACCGACCCCTTGAAATTCGTCGATACCAAGCCCTACGCCGCGCGCATCAAAGAGGCCCGCAAGAAACTTCGAATGAATGACGCCGTGATTACCGCCGAAGGCCAGTTAAACGGACGTCCGGTGGTCATTTGCGCGATGGAGTTCGGTTTTATTGGTGGCTCGATGGGTGCGGTGGTTGGAGAAAAAGTCACTCGCGGCGTGGAGCTGGCCATGGACACGCGCCAGCCGCTGATCGTGGTGTCCTGTTCCGGCGGCGCTCGCATGATGGAAGGCACCATCAGTCTTATGCAACTTGCCAAAGTTTCCGCGGCTCTTGCGCGGCTTGATGAAGCAAAGTTGCCGTACATTTCGGTTTTAACCGATCCAACCACGGGCGGCGTAACCGCGAGTTTCGCGATGCTTGGCGATCTGAATATTGCGGAGCCCGGCGCGCTGATTGGCTTTGCGGGCCCGCGGGTCATCGAACAAACCATCCGCCAAAAACTTCCCGAAGGATTCCAGCGCTCCGAGTTTCTTCTCGAACACGGCTTCCTCGACGCCATCGTCTCCCGCAAGGAACTTAAATCCTTCCTCGCATCCTCGCTCGACCTGCTGATGAATTGAAATGAACTTTGAGGAATCGGTCCGCTATCTGCTCTCGCTGGGGCGGGAGCTTGCCGCCCCGACGCAAGCCGCCGCCGCGAAGTTCAATCTTGAAAACATCACCATACTTGCGAACAGCCTCGGCCACCCCGAACGAAAATATCCTTCCGTTCACATTGCGGGCACCAACGGCAAAGGCTCGACGGCGGCCTTCCTCGAATCGATTCTGCGAACCGCGGGGTACCGCACCGGCCTGTACACTTCGCCGCACCTCGCAAGAATCAATGAACGCATTCGCGTGAACGGAGAAGAAATGTCCGACGCTCGGTTCGCGTCGGTATTTTCGCGGATTCACTCCACGATCGAAGAGTCGCTCGCGAGTGGCGCGTTGCGTGCCCATCCCACATTTTTTGAGTGCGTCACCGCCATCGCATTCGCGTACTTCTCGGATGCTGACGTCGAATTTGCGGTTTTTGAGACAGGCCTCGGCGGACGGTTGGATTCCACAAATATCGTCACGCCCCAAGTCAGCATTATTACGCGCGTGGACTTTGACCACGAAAATTTCCTCGGCCACTCGTTGCGCGAAATCGCCGGTGAAAAGGCGGGAATCATCAAGCCGGGCGTTCCCGTGGTCATTGCGGAACAAAGGGAAGAAGTTCGTGAAGTTCTTCTCGCCAAGGCGCGCGAAATGAACGCCCGTGTGATCGAAACCACCAGCACGTTCGCAATTGAATCGCAAAAGATGCTGGATGGCCGAGCCCGCGCGACAGTGCGGAGAATCGAAACTGGGGCGCGATTTGAGTTTGCGCCGCAACTCGCCGGGCGCTTTCAGCTCCAAAACGCATTGAACGCGGTGGCCACCACCGGCGTTTTGCAGTCGAAGGGGTTTCGCATCAGCGACGCTGACATCGAAAAGGGAATCGCTGCCGCAATCTGGCCCGGCAGAATCGAAAAAGTTCACTCCAATCCGGACATTTATCTTGATGGTGCCCACAATCCATCTGCCGCGCGGGAACTGGCAACTTTTTTCGATGAAAATCTTCACGGTCGAAAGCTCATCTTGATTTTCGGCGCGCTTCGCGACAAAGCCGTCGACGAAATTGCCGGCATCCTGTTTCCTCGCGCAAGCGAAGTGTTTTTTACCGAGCCGCGAACTTCCCGTTCCATCTCTGCTTCGCAACTCGCCGAGATTTCCGGCCATCATGCGACACATTTCAAAATCATTCCGGACGCGGAAGAAGCACTCGATGCCGCCTTGGCACAAGCTGCGCCAGGCGAGGTCATCTGCATTACAGGTTCGCTCTATCTGGTCGGACAATTGCGCCATCACTGGCAAATGGGCACACACGCCCCGTCGCGCTGACAATGTCTTCGATGTCCATGAGTTCCGCTTCGCCGCATCAAACTCGAAAGAAATCTGGAGGATCCAAGGCATGTCAGATCAAGCCACTGCAGGCGGGTCAACCCTATTTCAGCGCATGATGCAGCGCCGCCCACCGGTCGGTGATTTGATCGGCTTTGAAGTGACCGAAGCCGGCGACGGCCATACCGTAGTTGCGTTGCAGGCTGGCGCGCAACACTTCAATCCGATGGGCACTCTTCACGGTGGCATTCTCTGCGACATTGCCGATGCTGCCATGGGCATCGCCTTCGCCAGCACGCTTGGTCCCGGCGAATCCTTCACCACCGTCGAACTCAAGATAAATTTCCTGCGCCCCGTTCGCCAGGCGCAGCTTCGCGCTGAAGGACGCGTGGTCCAGCGAGGCCGCACGATTGGCTACGTGGAATGCGGGATCACCGACGACAACGGCAAGCTCATCGCGAAATCGAATTCAACCTGCCTGGTGTTGCGAGGAGAACAAGCTGCCGGTCGTTAGACAAGCGACGATCAGAAATCCTGGATCTGCCACACATTTTTTGTGGGGCTGACTTCCATTATGGCCAGCAATCGCCCGTCCGGCGACGGCACTGCATACGCGATGAAGTTGCTCGAACGGAGCAGGACGGAAGCTTTGCCGTCGAGCGTGATCAAGGCGATTGCGATAGGGTGTGTCCAGAAAAATGATCGCCTTTGCTCCAGCGCTGGGGTGATCTCGGCTACGCCTGAGGCGGAGGAGCCGTGGACCGGCGCAATGAAGCGATAACCGCGCCGAGCGAGTGTCTCGATAAACACCGGAGCGTCCGCCGATTCACCGAGCGCATCGCGCAACCTTTTGATGGCGGCATTAAGACTATGATCGAAGTCGACAAAGGTGTCCGCCGGCCAGAGCTTATTGCGCAATTCCTCTCGGGTAACCAGTTCTCCAGAATGTTCCAGCAAAGCGGCCAACACCTGAAACGGCTGTTCCTGGAGCTTTATTTTCTGTCCCCGCTGGCGGAGTTCCCCGGTCTGAAAATTAACCTCAAAGTTGCCGAAGCGGACAATTGAAGATGGAGAATTGGCAGGCATGGGAAGTTCCAAGAAGCCGAAGTCTAGCACTTTTTCGCGTGCAGTTCTGACGGCGTTCGAAACCTCATTTTTACCGGCGCCGAATCGAAGACCGCTGCACAAGATTTTCCAAAACACCACAGTGCGCGATAAACTTGTCCGTCTCCCGGGCGCCCACGGCGCCCCCGTTTGCCGAGGACCTCTGCATGCCCGCGAAACTCAACTCGAAAAGAAAACACCCGCTCGTCGGCATCATCATGGGCTCGACCTCGGACTGGGAAACGATGACTCACGCCGCGCAAACCCTGGATGCTCTGGGCGTTCCGCACGAAACTCGAGTGGTCTCAGCACATCGCACCCCCGATCTGCTCTTCACCTATGCGTCGGAAGCAGAAAAACGCGGCATCGAAGTCATCATCGCCGGGGCAGGCGGTGCTGCGCATCTGCCCGGCATGGCCGCATCGAAAACTGTGCTGCCGGTTTTTGGTGTTCCAGTGGAATCGAAAGCACTGAAAGGATTGGATTCCCTGCTCTCGATTGCGCAAATGCCAGGCGGAATTCCCGTGGGAACACTCGCCATCGGCAAGGCTGGCGCGATTAATGCGGCACTTCTTGCGGCGGCATCCCTCGGCAACAAATATCCGAAAATCCGTGAAGCGCTCAGAAAATTCCGTGCATCACAAACCAAAAAAGTTCTGGCAGTTCGCAATCCCGCCAAATTCGCTGCTATTTCCATGCGCAAAAAAAGGAAGCGCAAGTGACCATCGGAATTCTTGGCGGCGGCCAGTTGGGTTACATGCTCGCACTCGCCGGTTATCCGCTGGATTTTCATTTCCGTTTTCTCGATCCATCTCCGCAGGCCCCTGTGGGCCGCATTGCGCCGCGCGTCTCCGCCGAATACACGGATTTGGAAGCGCTCGAAAAATTTGCGCATGGACTCGCGCTGGTCACGTATGAATTTGAAAATGTTCCCGTCGCAGCTGCACGTTTTCTTCAGAAGATTGTTCCCGTCTATCCGCCGCCGCGAGCCCTCGAAACCGCGCAAGATCGCAGGAGCGAAAAGGGCCTGTTCCAGAAGGTCGGCATTCCGGCCACGGAATTTGCAGTCGTCGATTCCGCGAATGATTTGGAACAGGCGATTCGCAAACTTGGACTGCCTTCGGTTTTGAAAACTTGCCGGCTTGGCTACGATGGAAAAGGCCAGTGGGCGCTGCGCACACGCGAGGACGTGCAGCGGGTAAAAAAGGAAATCCCCGCCGTGCCGCTGGTGCTCGAAAAATTCGTGAATTTTTCGCGCGAGCTTTCGATTCTGGCGGTTCGGGCCCGCTCCGGCGAAACCGCATTCTATCCGCTGGTGGAAAATCATCATCGCGGCGGAATTTTGCGCCTTTCGCTTGCGCCTGCTCCGCGCATAGCGTCCGCTTTGCAGCGCGAAGCAGAGGATGCGGCTAGGCGCGTGCTCGAAGAACTTGATTACGTTGGTGTGCTCGCGATGGAACTTTTTGAATGCGACGGCCGTCTGCTCGCAAATGAAATAGCGCCGCGCGTTCACAATTCCGGCCATTGGAGCATCGAAGGCGCGGTCACCAGTCAATTTGAAAACCATCTCCGCGCCGTGGCTGGTTTGCCTCTCGGCGATACCCGCACTCTGGGCAACTGCGCGATGCTGAATTTAATTGGCGAGCTGCCGGAGCCAGGCGAGCTTCTCGCAATTCCCGATGTGCACCTCCACGTTTACGGCAAGCCCGTGCGTCCCGGACGCAAGGTCGGTCATGTGACCCTACGGGCTGATTCGACCGGGCAGTTGGAGCAGCGGCTCCGGCAGCTTCCTTCCTTCTTCCATCGCGAAGAATTCTGCCTTTCGCAACGCCTCGCGCACTCCGCTAAGTACTTGTAAATGAAAGAATTAGGGGCCAGGGGCCGAGTGTGATTGGCTGTGGTTGCCGCCTTTGCGCGCGAATGCTAGGATTTTGCGTCTCCCATGTCCCCCGAAAAGCAAACAGTCAGTGAAATTCAAGGCAAGCCGCGCGTCGGGATTCCGTGGCGCACCCGGCAAGAAGAACTCGCGGGGAACGTTGAGAAACTGAACTATTACTTCCAGGCAGTTCAACGCGCAGGTGGCAAACCCGAGCACGTTTCGCTGGGGCTCTCCGAAGAGGAACTGAAGCAGCAGACAGCTTCGCTGGCTGCTTTTGTGTTGCCGGGGAGCCCGGCGGATGTCGATCCGGCAAGGTATGGCGAGCCGCGGCACGCCAAGACCAAAACTCTCGATGCGGACCGCGATCGGACGGACAGCGCGATTCTGGAGCATGCGCTGGCGGCGCACAAGCCGGTGCTGGCGATTTGCTACGGTTGCCAGATCCTGAATGTGCACCAGGGCGGAACGCTGGTGCAGGATATTCCGGCCGAGAAACCTGGAACGGACGCGCACGGCAAAACGGACCTGGCGGCGACCGCGACCACGAAAGATCTAGAGCACGAAGCGACACTTGCGGAAGGCAGCCACTTGCGGAAGCTGGCTGGCGCGACTGAAGTGCGGATCAACAGCAGTCATCACCAGTCGATAGAACGGCCCGGAGAAAAGTTGCGCGTGACGGCGCGAGGCACGGACGGAATTATCGAAGGGGTGGAATTGGAATCGGCGGACGACTGGGTGGTTGGTGTGCAGTGGCATCCCGAGCGGATGCCGGGCGACGCATTCGCGCAAAAGCTATTCGAGGATCTTGTAGGTGCGGCGCGCAAAGTTCATTTGGAAACAGCGGCGAAGCGATAAGCCAAAGCGCGGAGCACGAAGTTGCTGTACTGCGGTAGCGTCTGACGCAGAAAAGTTTTCTGATTTTACTTTGGGGGGAAAATGATTTCTTTGGCGGGGAAAGCTGCACTGATCACCGGAGGTTCGCGAGGTATTGGGGCTGCCGCTGTGAAATTATTCGCGCAAGCCGGCGCGGACGTAGTGTTCAACTACAACAAAGCGAAAGACGCGGCGGCGCTTGTGGAGAGCGAATCGCGGAAACACGGAACACGCGTGGAGGCGTTCAAGGCCGACGTTGGCCGGCATGTCGACAACAAGAAACTTGTGGACCAGACCGTTGCGCGGCTGGGACGCATTGACATTCTGGTTGCCAACGCAGGCGTGTGGAACATCGATGATCAGCCCATTGAAAAAATGACGGAAAAGCAGTGGGATGAAATGATTCGCATCAATCTGAAAAGCGTGTATTCGGTGATTCATTTTGCGTCCGCTCACATGATCAAACAGAAGTCCGGAAAAATTATTCCGATCAGCTCGACGGCTGGGCAGCGCGGCGAATCTTTTCACACCCATTACGGCGCAACAAAAGGGGCGGTCATCGCTTTTACAAAAGGACTTGCGACGGAGCTGGCGCCGCACGGAATTCTGGTGAACTCGGTGGCCCCCGGGTGGGTGGCTACGGACATGTCTAATCCCGTGTTGGACACGAAGGCCGGGCAGAAGATGGCGGCTTCGGCGATTCCGCTGGGGAGGGCAGCGACGGCGGAAGAGATTGCCGGTCCCATCCTGTTTTTGGCGTCGGACCTGGCCAACTTCATGACCGGCGAAATCATCAATGTAAATGGGGGTTCGGTGCTTTGCGGATGAAGTTTGCAAATATCGCGGTTGCGCTGCTGATTGCGGGCGCGGCAACGGCTCCTTTCAACTCAGGTTTTGCAAGTACCAACCCTGAAAGCCGGCGCGCCGCTGCGCAGAATCCGGACACCATGATGCCGGAAGCAAGCGCGACCAGGGCGAAGCAGATTCTTGCCCAGATGCTGGATGCGATGGGCGGGCAAGCATACATGCGTGTTCGCGAAATGCAGTGTAGCGGGCGGCTTTCGCATTTTGGCCACAACAACGATCTGACCTCCTACCTCGAGTTCAAGGATTACTGGCGGTATCCGGACAAGAACCGCACGGACTACGGGAAAAAAGGAAACATCATCGATCTGTTCAACGGAAAAGAAGGCTGGACCATGGACCATGACGGCGTGAGCGAAGAGCCGGCCGACCGGGTGGACGAGTTCACGGACCAGTTGGTGAAAGATCCGGAACATCTGTTGCGGTACCGCCTGAAGGAAGAAGGCATGGTGTACCGTTACGGCGGCACGGATTTGATCGACCTGAAACCGGTGGACTGGGTCGAATTGGTGGATCGCGCGGAGCGAACGTACCGCATCGCGGTGCAGCGCGACAATCACTTGATGGTGCGGTTCGCGGTGATCACGCGAGATTCGACGAGCCGCGAGCGGACCGAAGAAGTCACGTCCTATGCGAACTATCATGCGCTTGATGGCGTGCAGACTGCGTTGCAGGTAGCACGGACGCGGGACGGGCGGCGAATCTTCCAGGCGTTCTACGATACGTGCACGTACAATCCGAATCTGGCGGCGGACTTTTTCACCAAGGCTGCGCTGGAGCAGCGGTTTCACGAAGTTGGCAGCAAAGCGGATAAGAAGAAAGCGGCGAAGGCGAAACAGGACTGACAGGGAGTTCACAGGTTTGGAGCTCACAGTAGAGACCAGTTTCGCCATATGCGATATGCGGCAGACAGACGGCCATTATGACTGCAGCCAAGCCCTTCGGGCTCGGGGCCTCAGGATAAACAAAAGCGTCTTGTGCTACTGGCCTGCTAGACCGTGGGAACGAGGATTTCGGTGATGAGTTGATCCTCAGGCGTGGTTTTTGGATCATTGACGTAGTTCTCGATGTTGAAGTCGTCGCGAACCTGGATCTTTTGCTCGGTGACCATCTGAAAAACGCGACCGGATGCTTCTGGCAAATTTGAATAGGGTCCGGTCACAACAAAGCGGCTGTATTTGCCGCCATCGAATTTGAAGTATTGCAGGCCCTCAGGCAGATTCTGGGGCGCCGCGGCGAGTGAAACACCAGCGCGATAGATCTTTGGCGGCACTTTGTAGAGGCTCATGAAACCCGTGATCTTGTTGTGTTCGGAAATCCCGGGGACGAATTGCTGGAGCTCTTGCCAGGCCTGAGCAGCGGTATTTTGGAAAGGCCCAATCTTCTCAAGGAAAACATAGTGGGTTTCGGGCCAAGTGAGAATTTCGGGCTGTGGCGTGAGTTTCAGTGAAGCTCCCTTTGCTGTGGACATGATCCTTCTCCTCGTTTTTTTGGCAGGTTGTTTCCAACCTGCACCAAGAATAGTCTGCGAAAGTTACTTGCTAAACGCAAGTGAAATATTGAAGTAAAGTGGAGGAGCCCGCGGATCAGGGTGAACAACGAGAGAGTTGTGTTAGTGTGGCTTGACGGCGAGAGAGTCTATGAAAATCGTGTTGCTTATCACGGGAAACCGCAGCAAGGACTCCGGCGTCTACGTTGAAACGTTTGATAGCGGCGACAAGATTTTCTACACCTACCAAAACAATGTGAGATTAAAAGATGGCGCATGGCAGACAGGTCGAGGTAAGTACCGGATTGCAGGCGGTACCGTAAAAACGAAAGGTCTTGACCGGTCAGATTCCTACAAGCACGCCGGCAACGCAGATGCCCGGAGCGACTATTCCTGCACGGGTGAATACACGCTTGGTGCATCGAAGGGCGGGTAACAGTCGTAATTTCGCTGCGAGACGATTTTGCCATTGCGGAAGGTGAGAAACATCGCGACGAAGGCTCTCATTTCACTGCCGGCGGGCAGGTTCATTACCGGGACGGCGAGAATTCCGGTCCATTCCAGCTCGGCGACGATTTCATCGCCGGCTTCGAGGATGCGATGCGCTGCGTAGATTTGCGATTGAAGAATTTTGCAGCCCTGCTCATAGGCGGCACGGAGCTCGGCGGCGCGGCGAATGCGTCCTTGCGGCGCAATGCGGTTCGGGAATTCCTGAATCACAATATCGGGAGCGTAGAAATCGGCGACGTTCTCGAATGGGCCCAGCGAAGCGACTGCCTGAAGATATTGATGGGTGCGAGCGAAGTTGGATGATGACATTGCGTGTGATTCCTTTTGTCCGGTTGAACCACCGGAGAATTGAAATCGTTCCCGGCCTGCATTTCTATCAGAGAGACTGTATCAAGAATGGCCGAACCGGCATCTGTACGATACCGGCTTTGCGAACGCTCCGAAGCGGACCCGGACAGGTGAGATCCTTCGGCGAACTTCGTGGTTCGCCTCAGGGTGACAGCGTAGGTGCGAAAGATGAAGATAACTTCGTTAAACGTTGGAATGCCGCGGGAAGTACTGTGGCACGGGAGAAGCGTGACGACCGGGATTTTCAAGGAACCGGTGGCGGGGCGCGTGGCATTGCGCAAGCTGAATCTGGACGGCGACCGGCAGGCGGACCTCGCTGTTCACGGAGGCGAGTATAAAGCGGTTTATTGTTATCCGGTGGAGCATT
>QHYO01000055.1 GCA_003224135.1 Acidobacteriota bacterium
ACTAAAACGGTTCTCGGTGCGCGATCGAATCGGAATTAGAACTGGAAAACGAGGTATTGTGTTCTGCGGGCATTCTAAGGAGGAAGCAATGAACATGACTACAAACATTCGGCAAGTAGGCGGCGTTACGATTGTGGACATTAGCGGCCGAATTGTACTCGGCGAAGAGAGCGCTGCTCTGCGCGACCTCGTTGGCGACCTGCTAAGCAAAGAGCGTAGGCAGATATTGTTCAATCTTGCCCAAGTCAATTATATCGACAGCGCGGGTTTGGGCGCACTGGTTGGTGCCTTCACAAGCGTGCGGAAACAGAAGGGCGAACTCAAACTGCTCAATCTCACAAATAAGGTCCACGACGTGATGCAAATTACGAAGCTCTACACCGTCTTCGACATCATGAATGACGAGACGGAGAGCGTGAAATCCTTCGCTCAATCGACAGCAGCAACGGCATAACCGTCGAGTTGGCCCCCCGAGCTTAAGGGATATATGGACAGAACGCACGACTACCAAATCATCAGCGATACAGCGCCGGCGATTCAAACAGGGCTTGCGGCACAAGCGGCGGAGGTCTGGCGGCCCATTCTGATGAGCACTGCAGCGGTAGGTACTGGACAGGTGCAGGTCTTTATCGTTTTAGAGAAATCCATTCCAGCTCCCTACACAAAATGATTTTCTTCCTGACTTAACCTTTGGACGACTGTCGATACTTGGCGGATCTCGTCTTTGGGGTTTGTAGCTTTCTGCCCCACGGCGAGCAAGGGCTACCAAGTCCTTCCTTTTCAGTCCGAACCCTACTTCGCAAGTGGTCGAGTGCCCAAAGCAGGTTGTTCGGATCCCCACCCGCCCTTGTTCTCATCTTCGAGTCGCAACGGCCACAACGACGCCGGCCCCGCCAGGAGTTGAGGCTTGCGCCTCGGACAGGCCTACCGGGCAAGGAGATGCACCTGCCCGTTATTTGGACTTCGTACCAGTTTCCTCTGCCCTTGCGCAGCTGTAAATTGAAGCTATCCCAGTCCAAGGTGAGAACATGAGCGATCTTTCCGCTTTGGATCAAAACAATTGGTATGCGTCGGTCAGCGTCGTTATCCAACTTGCATTCTTGATCGCCGGTGTTTGGTTTGCGCGCAATGTATTGAGAACGATGAGGGCGTTCCAGGAGCAGGTTGGGGCGATGCTGAAATTGTCAATTACGGGCACGGCTGGCGAGCGACATCTGTCGAGTGCCAGCGCGAAGCAGCCCCTGGCAGAGGTTAGCCCGTATTGGCTCGCACCTTCGGCAACCGAGACTGCTGGCCTGCCGGAGCCCATAGAAAGCGGTCCAAGTCGCGTCACAATTGCTCGCCGTAAAATGGTTCTCTGGCTGCAAGCACCGATGAGCGGCGCAATGGCCCCCTGGCGTCAGATCATCACCTGGCTCCGAGCCCCAGCCGGAAGCTGATCACAGCCAGGACGGGTCCCACAGCCGCGTTCTATGAAAGGGAGAGTCAAGGGGAAAACTTCCCCGCCGACTGGAAGGAGCAGCGATCTTCGCCATGCTCTCCAGCCCACGTAATGTTGGGAGGCTCTGGTTTTTTCTTTCTTGCAGGTTCATCGGGGTGATCACGACGCTTTCGGTTTCCGATGCAACAAGCAGAGTGGTTGTCAGGTGCCAACCATGGTTCTATCTGAGACTCGAGGCCTATAGCTTTTTCTGGTTGTCCGAGGGGGCATAGGGTTTACCAAGAGACTGCAGTGCCCGAGGCACAGCGTCGTAGACAGCGAAATGCCGTACACTGGTTACAGAGGTCCAATGACTTGTCAGAAACTGCGATCGAAGAGAAGAGGAAACGCGACGAATTGAAGGCCAAGAGAGAGTTACTTTTCGAGCAGTATCTGAAGCACCCTATGGATACTCGCCTGGCCCTGGAAATCAAGGTCATGGACGACCAGCTCGCTGAAGCTGCCAGCCAAACGAAACGGAAGACGGGAAGCCGGAACTAAGTCGTTTTAGTTATTCCGTCGATTCAAAGCTGAAGTTTCATTTTCAAAGAAGCTTAGTTCAACAGGTTTTTGGCATATTTGACCGGAACAGCAAGATTTGAGCCGCCGAATCCATTCAATATCGCAAAATTTACGCCAATCACTTTTCCATTTCGATTGAAGAGCGGCCCGCCCGAGCCACCCGAAGTTGTCGCAGCGTCGTACACAATTTTGTCCTGCAGAACGTCGCCGATGTGTCCTTGCGTGGTGGTTGGCCGAATCAATTTTTGCTCGGCCAGATGCGAGACGATCTGTTTTACTTCGGAGGTATCTCCAGTAATCTCCTTCGTTGCGTCTGGTCCGGCCCGCGCCAGAATTCCCTCAATGCCTGTGGGATAGCCAATCAGGACTACTGCTTCGCCCGGTACACTCGCGTCGCTCCGATCGTCCAGATCCAGCAGCGTGCTGCGGGCCGGCAGGCCGCCTTCGAGCCGCAGCGTCGCGACGTCGGCCTGCGTGGAAATTTTGTCGAGCTTTGCCGAAATTCCTTTTTGGCTTCCCGGAAAATACGCCATGTAGGAGAGCGCATACGCAGAAGCGCCGTGGTCGATCAGCGCTTTCAACTCGTCGTTGCCCCACCATGGCTCGGCGACGTGATGGTTTGTAATCAATCGCCCGTCCTTCCGAACGAGGAATCCCGTCCCGAAAACATCTAACTGCAAATGCGGCCCGTTGCCGTCAGTATCCAGCTGAACCAAGTCCGTCCACGGCAATGAGGATTGGTTTTCCGGTCCCACGATCGAGAAATTCCACGACGACGTGCAAGAGGCACACACTGGAGCCATAGGAGCGCACGATGGTTTCCGCAATCTTGCCTTCGCTCTCAAGGCGGTTCAGCCTGCCTTGCGTGTCGAGCAATTGTTTCTGAAGCTCGCTATTGGCCCCGCCACCTTCCGCAGCCATTTTCTTCTGGAGCTCCTGTGATTGCGCTACGAGCGATGCCCGAGCGGCCGAATCAGCCTTTCCCTGCAGGTCTAGGCTGTGGCGTTCGTCTTCCGCGCGGCGCAAGAGGTCGCTTTGCTGCACAACGCCGCGGCTCAACCGTGCAACTTCTGCCTTGAGTTGCAGCGTGTCCGTGCGGCTACGCCGGTAGGTCAAGGAAGTAACCAGCGCCGCCACGACCGCGACAATGCTCAGAATAAATAGTGCCGGAAGAACCCATAGCCGCTTCCGCGTGACCGCGCCACCGCTGAGTGTTTCTACCGCGAGCCCCGCTAGATGCTCTTTCTCCTCCGCCTGCTTCAGCTTGTTCCGCAGTTCTACTTCAGGTTGGCGTTCGCGAAATTGTGTGCGGACCTTGGCGGCGAATTCCAAAAACTCGAATGGAGCGGCGCTCAAGCGCGCCGCCTTGCACTACCATCAACACACGAATCGATTTCGTCTGCTCCCGCGACTTGATTTGCGTGATGATTCCGCAGCAGCTCAGGTCCGATGGTGTAGCTTCCGTAATGAGCAATTCGGGTCCGAGCGATTCAATCTGCTCGACATCCAGTCCTGCCTCGACGGCAATTTCGTATCCCTGGCCGGCCAGCGCTTTATTGACTTCGTCGGCAGAACTCGCACTGAGATTCAGAATGAGAATTCGCATCATTCAGATATTATCACCCACTTTGAATATTCATGTTTTCGGGCGATTAGCTGAAAAGGGAATTCTGCCTTGTGCGGACTAACTGGCAATTCGATTTCTCTTGCGGTGAGGTCCCGCCTGGTCTATAGCGACGCGAATTTGCAGGCGCCGGCTAATAGACTGTCCGTGTTTCACGTTATCGTTCGGCCAAAAGTTGCTGTTCCGGACCGTCTGCTCCGGTCAGACTGCCGATCGCGGCAAACAACTCCGCAGACCGGATCGGCTTAGAGACGTAACGATCCATGCCTGCGCGAATGCACCGTTCCTTTTAGCGCGTGCGCGGTCATCGCAATGATGGGAACACGCGTGCCTGCCAACTTTTCCTTCGCACGTATGGTGGCCATTGCCTCGAATCCGTACATCTCCGGCATCTGTATGCCCATCAACACTACGTCGAACTCCTGTTTTACGACAGCTTCGACCGCAAGCCGGCCGTTCGCGACGACAGTCACGTTGTAGCCTCGTTTTTCCAACAGCCGAACCGCAAGCGTCTGATGCACGGCATTGTCTTCAGCCAACA
>QHYO01000056.1 GCA_003224135.1 Acidobacteriota bacterium
ATGAATGCGGTGTTTCGTCACCAGTGGCACCGCGGGCTGGGGTGTCCCGCCCAGGACGGCACAATAGCATTCAATAGCTCGCCTTGGCGAATCGGCTCGACCAGGTAGCCTGCGATGCCGAGTTCTCGACACCTCGAGGCATCACCAAGGTCTCCGGCCGAGGTCAGCATCTGTGCTCATGGCGACTTCGAGGGCCTGCATTGCCGCGCGGGCTCCCTCGACTGCAGTCGGCTTCATTCCCAGTGGTCACCGTGATG
>QHYO01000057.1 GCA_003224135.1 Acidobacteriota bacterium
GGCCGCTCGCAATGCCGAGGGCGCTTTCTGATCGACGTATACCTGGCCGGTCACAAAGAAAAAGTCATAACAGATTCCGTGCAGCACGATACCGAGATAGAGCAGCCAGACCAGGTTGCTGCTGTTTCCCGTGCCAAAACAAACGTAACGCAGGACCCACGCGAACATGCCCAGCATCAGCGTGTACTTGACGCCAAGGCGGCGGAAAAACCACGGCAGGGTGACCATGAACAGCAGTTCGGACATTTGTCCCATGGTCATTTTGCCGGCGGCATTCTGCACGCCGATTTCGTTGAGGAAGGGATTAGTGAACGTGTAGTAGAACTGC
>QHYO01000477.1:0-7540 GCA_003224135.1 Acidobacteriota bacterium
GTCCAAGTAGCCAGCGATACGGATCGAAAGGCCGTTATTCCGAGTGAAGCGAGGAATCTCTCTTAGGGTTTAGGCGACAACGACGACTCGGTGTCTGCTAGATCTCTGATCTCGATTTTCGGCCGCAAACCGGCCCACGAAAGGAAGCACATGGCAAAGCTTTACTACGATAAGGACGCAGACCTCTCACTCATCCAATCGAAAAAGGTCGCGATTCTAGGCTACGGCTCGCAAGGACACGCTCATGCCCTCAACCTCCGCGACAGCGGTTGCAATGTTTGCGTCGGCCTGCCGGAAACCAGCGCCTCCCGCGCCAAAGCTGAAAAAGACGGCCTCACCGTAAAGTCTCCGTCTGAGGCCGCCGCGTGGGCCGACGTCATCATGGTTCTCGTTCCTGACACCAAGCAGCAAAAACTCTACAACGAAGCCATCGCGCCAAACCTCAAACCGGGCAAGACGCTGATGTTTGCTCATGGCTTCAACATTCGCTTCGGCACCATCAAGCCGCCCTCCACCATTGACGTTTCCATGGTCGCGCCTAAAGCCCCCGGCCACCGTGTGCGCGAAGTTTTCACCGAAGGCGGCGGTACACCCGGCCTTCTTGCCATCGAGCAGGACGCATCCGGGAAAGCCAAGGCGCTCGCTCTTTCCTATGCTCGCGGCATCGGCTGCACCCGCGCCGGTGTTCTTGAAACCACCTTTACCGAAGAAACGGAAACCGACCTCTTCGGCGAACAAGCCGTGCTCTGCGGTGGCGTCAGTGCTCTGATCAAAGCCGGATTCGAAACGCTCACAGAAGCCGGTTACCAGCCCGAAGTCGCCTACTTCGAATGTCTTCACGAACTCAAACTCATCGTCGATTTAATCTATCGTGGTGGGCTCAGCTACATGCGCTATTCCATCAGCGACACCGCCGAACACGGCGATTACACAGCCGGGCCGCGCATCGTCACTCAGCAAACCCGCGATGAAATGAAGAAACTGCTCGCCGAAATTCGCGATGGCAGCTTCGCCAAAAAGTGGATCGAAGAGAACGACAAGGGTTGCCCAAATTTCCTCGCCAAACGCAAAGCCGAGCAACAGAACGCCATTGAGCAGCTGGGCCCCGGCCTCCGCGCCATGATGCCGTTCCTGCAGCCGATCGTCGCGCCCGGACTCACTGCAAAAACCGCAACTTCTGAATCGTAATTCGCAAAAACGCGTTGCCAGCGTAATTGGGGGAAAACCACGCGTGCTTAAAACTCGCTTGTGTGGCACTATCGTGCCCGCCGTCCAGGAAGTCACCGGCCATCATTGCCTATGAAGCGCGAAGCGGCATCGCCACTAACCCAACCTATCAACCTTCAGGATCGCCTGGGAAAGCTCACCGCCAAGCGGCAAGAGATTCTTCGTCCGGTGCTCGAACAGCCACGCGGTTTCGTTCTCTTGAGCGTCCGCGCGATGGCCAAGCGTCTCAATACCGATCCCGCTACTATCGTCCGCATCGTTCAAGTGCTTGGCTTTGCGAGCTTCCGCGAATTCCAAAAACATTTGCATGACTTGTCCATCGCCTTTGCAACGTCTGCCGACACGATGCAAACCGGCGGTTCCGACCGCAGCCGCTATGCGTACGTCGTCGATTCCATTGATCGCGATTTAAAAAACCTGCAGGGCCTGAAGAACACTTTGGACGGCGCCCGCCTGAATGACCTGGCCAAGCGCATGTACTCGGCGCGGCGGATTCTTCTCCTGGCTGGCGATTTGGCGGCATACCTTGCCGGCTATTTGGAATATCAAACCAGTCTGCTGGGACTGCCGGTCTTCGCCGCAACCTCACCAGGTCGCATTGGCCATCTGACACGTTCGTTGACGAAGGACGACCTGGTCATCGCCATCTCGTTCCGCAGATGTTTGCGGCAAACGGTCGAAGGCGCGCGGAAAGCTCGTGAGCGTGAAGCGCACTGCGTCGCGGTCACAGACACTTTCTTATCTCCCCTTGCTCGCATCGCACACGAAACTTTTCTTGCGAGCATTGAAACCACGTCATTCGGCGCTTCCTATGCGGCTCCAACCGCCCTTTTGAATGCGCTTCTCGCCGCATGCGGGCAGGTCCGCAAAGCCGAAACCATGGAGATCGTGCGCGAAATATCAGAAGAGCAGCGCCACGGTTCTCGCTGGTTCCAGGAATAATATTTTCCCGTCTTGTAACAAACGTTGCATCCCATACGTCCCACCAAAAGCTGTCTAAGCTTCACCAACATCAGATTGGCAGTTCTTGACTCGCACACATTTGAGCTCCATTGGGCCCCCGTGTGCGCGTCGCCCGGTGTCGAGGTCCAGATGCGCGTCGAGTCCATCACACTTCGCAAACTACGGATGCGCCTTAAGGCTCCATTCGAAACGAGTTTCGGCATCACCCATGATCGCCCGGTGCTTCTGGTCGAACTCCAGGCCGATGGCTCAACCGGCTGGTCTGAAGTCACTGCTACCGAAGGTCCCTTCTATAATTCTGAATCGATCGACATCGCCTGGCTTGTCATCCGCAATTTTCTCGCACCGCGAATCCTCGGCAAATCGCTTTCAGCCGCTTCTGAAGCTCGTAGCCATTTCGCAGGTGTCCGCGGTCATGAAATGTCGCGCGCCGGAATTGAAAATGCCCTCTGGGACATCGAATCTCAGCAGCGCGGTATACCTCTTTCCCAGCTGCTCGGTGGGACGCTGAAAGAAATCTCCTGTGGCGTCTCGCTCAGCTTGCAGGATTCTCCCGAAAGGCTGCTCGAAAAGGTCTCGACGGAAGTCGCTGCCGGATATCAGCGCATCAAGATCAAAATCAAACCCGGCAGGGATCTTGGCTACATTTCCGCCATACGCAAACCGTTTCCGGACATTCGCCTTTCCGTCGATGCTAACTCCGCATACACGCTCGATGATCTGGACCTGTTGCGAAGTTTTGACGACTTCAAGCTGCTGATGATCGAACAGCCGCTCTGGTGGGACGATATCTATAGCCACGCCAAGCTACAGAAGCATATAAAAACTCCGCTTTGCCTCGACGAATCCATTCACCACTTGCGCGGTGCCCAGGCCGCCATCGACCTCGGAGCTTGCCGGATCATCAACATCAAACTTGGCCGCGTCGGCGGCTATACGAGCGCTCGGGAGATTCAAGCTTACTGCCTCGGCCGTAATATTCCCGCCTGGTGCGGTGGCATGCTGGAGTGCGGAATTGGCCGCGCTCACAACATCGCCGCGTCAACTCTTCCCGGCTATACGCTTCCCGGTGACGTTTCCGCCAGCAAACGTTATTGGATCGAAGACGTTATCGAACCTGAAGTTACCGTCACGCCGCAGGGCACGATTCGCGTCCCGCAAACTCCAGGACTCGGTTATCATGTCCGCCACGAACTCATCGAACGGTGGACCGTTGAAAAAGAAATCTTCCGCGCGTGACCCTGCGTTCATGGGCCGCATCATTTTGACCGCCGCACCCCCGAATTGTCATTCCGAAGCTGCCTGCGCAGGCAAGCGAAGCAAGGAACCTGCTTTTTCTTTCTTTGTCGAGGTACGGCAGCCGCCGCGCTTGGGCCACGCCATCTTCGCTCTATTCTTTGCGCTCAGCATCGCCGCCCTTTCTTCGCTCGCACAAACATCTCCCGCTTCTTTCCCCGGTCCCGAGCCGGCAAACGTAGTGCAAGATTTCACCAGCATGACGGGCGATTTTGGAAACCAAGGCGAAACTGATGTAGTCATGCTGCTCGAGCGTTCGCGACACCTGTATCTGCGAGACTCCGCCGGAATCGAACATCTTCTGAACCCTCTTGCCTTTTCGAAAGAGCGCGACCAAACCTCATTCACCTACGCCAGCAACGAGGCCGACGCTTGGGTGCTGGCCTTCAAGCAGCACAAGTCGGAGCCAATCTGGGAAATCTTTACTCAAATCGGCCCTTATCACCGTCTTCCTTATGCAGTTCCCGGCGGCAACATTAAAGTCGTCAAGCCGACGAGGTCTCTCGAGGAGATTCGGACCGAGGCTATCGCGGCTAGGCCGCCTGAAGAAAAAGGCCCCTACCGTAACAGTGATTTAGTTGAGCTGGCGAAGCTCGATCCCGCCATTCATCTGGATATTCGTTACGCTACAGCGAACGATTTTCCGGGCAAGGCGGTATACACACAAGCGCGTGCGTTCTTGCAGCGGCCCGCGGCAGAGGCGCTGGTCCGCGCATTGCATCGCTTGCAGTCTTACGGTTACGGCTTGCTGATTCACGATGGCTACCGGCCTTGGTATGTCACCAAGATTTTCTGGGAGGCGACTCCGCCGGAAGGAAAGATCTTTGTGGCTGACCCGGCTCAAGGTTCGCGCCACAACCGTGGCTGCGCCGTGGATCTCGCTCTTTACGACCTGAAAACCGACGAGCCCGTCGAGATGACCGGCCTCTACGACGAAATGTCCCCCCGCTCGTTTCCAAATTATCCCGGCGGCACGTCGCTGCAACGCTGGCACCGCGACCTGCTCCGCTGGGCCATGGAGTCCGAGGGCTTCACGGTCTACGAAAATGAATGGTGGCACTTCGACTACAAGGACTGGCGCGAATACGCTATCGGCAACGTCCCGTTCGAAAAACTCGACGCAGCAAAAAACTGAAACACGCAAATCTATCGGAGGATTCGGATGCGCTTTCGTTCGCAGAAAACTGCTTTACTAAAATGCGCGCTCGCTGCTCTCGGCGCGGCTGCTCTTTCGCAAACCGCTCTTGCCCAGCAGAATTCCGCCATCGCCGCTTCCATACAAAAAGTCATCGACCGTCCTGAGTTCAAGCGCTCTAACTTCGGCATCGAGTTCTACGATCTGGCCACCGGCGCCGTCATCTACTCTCTCAATGCCGACAAAATGTTCACTCCCGCATCCACCACAAAAATTCTCACCGAAGGCGCGCTCCTCGCAAAACTCGGTAAGGACTTTCGTTTCCGGACCGCGGTATACCGCACGGCCTCCATCGACCACAAAGGCAAGCTCAAGGGCGATCTCGTTGTTGTCGCAAGCGGCGACCCCAATCTTTCAAACCGCATTCAGCCCGACAACACGCTTGCCTTCCAGGACGAAGATCATTCCTACGGCGGCCCCGCCGTCGCTGGCGACCCGCTCACGGTCATCAAAGATTTGGCCAAACAAATCCGCGCCAAAGGCATTCGTCGCGTCGACGGCCGCATCCTCATCGACACCTCTCTTTTCCCCGATGGCCCCCGCGAAGGCGGCACCAACGTCGTCATGTCATCCATCATGGTCAACGACAACGTGATCGACATCGTCGCGAAGCCTGGCGCAAAAGTCGGCGACCCGCTCTCTCTTTCCACGTCGCCAGAAACCGGGTATGCGCATTTCATCAATCACAGCAAAACCACTGCGACGGCTACGCCTCCGACTTTTAGCGACCCGGAATTCGCCAGCAACTCTGACGGCTCGGTGAACGTCACTCTTTCCGGTTCCCTGCCACTCGGCATCGACCCGCAAACAGTTTCCATCGGAGTGCCCTCGCCCACCATGTTCGCTCAATGGGTTTTGCGCGAATCTCTGGCCGCCGAAGGCATCGAACTTAAAAGCCCACCGATCATCGTCCAACCAGATTTCTTGGCGCTTCTCCGGTACTATACGCCGGAAAATCTAGTCGCTGAACACGTCTCTCTGCCCCTCGCAGAAGAGATCAAAGTCACGCTCAAGGTCAGCCAGAATCTTCACGCTGGCATGGGTCCGTATCTTCTTGGCGCAATCGCCGGAAAAGACACCGCCAACCCGCTCAAGAAGGGATTCGAACTCGAACACGCCTTCCTCACGGAAGCCAATCTCGATCTCTCTGGAGCGTCCCAAGGCGACGGCGCAGGCGGCGATTGGGCGGATCTCTTCAGCCCCGAATTCATGTGCCACTATCTCGCTTACTGGACAACTCGTCCTGACTACGAAGTTTTCTTCCACGCCCTGCCGATTCTCGGCAAGGACGGCACTCTGGCAAAGATCCAGCCGCAGAATGCCAGCGCGGGTCACGTCTTCGCAAAAGCCGGCACCTATGGCTCCGACGATCACCTAAACAACAAAATGATGCTCAACGGAAAAGGTTTGGCGGGCTACGTCATCACAAAATCCGGCCGCAAACTGGCATTCGCGGCATACGTCAACCACGTTTCTCTTCCAGCCGATCCCGACGCGGCGCAAAACGTCGCCGGCCAGGCGCTCGGCGAAATCGCCGCCTCCGCATACGACGCTGGCCTTTGAGCAGCATCTCCCAAGGACCTCATTGTTCGCGTGCCTCGAAATTCTTCGAAAAGCATTCCAGCCGCTTAGGGCAGCGGCAACTCCGCTATCGCCTCCCCATCCTTCCGCGGATCAGACGCCCCAAAATTCACGCCGGTGGCAAAATCTCGCATGACCGCCTGCCCGCCTCCCACGCTGGACGAAAACATTCCCAACACTTCAATGTGATGCCCCTTTGCCTTCAATTCATCCCGCGTCTTCTGCGAAAACCGGTTCTCCATTTTCACGTCGCATCCCGCAAACGTTATCTTCGTAAACCGCGGTGCCTCCATCGCCGCTTGAAGATTCATCTTGTAGTCCGCCAAATCCGCCACAAATTGCGCGTGCGCTTGCGATTGATTCCATCCGCCCATAATCCCAAACGCTACCCGCGTCGTTCCCTTTTCCGTACCCTTTTCGGCAAACGCCGGGATGATCGTGTGTAGCGGCCGCTTCCGCCCCGCCAGCGCATTTGGCGACTTCCCGTCCAGTATGAACAGTCCGCCACGGTTATGCAGCGCAAATCCCGTCCCCGGCGCCACAATCCCCGATCCAAACGACGAATAGTTGCTCTGGATCAGCGACACCATATTTCCTTCGCGATCCACCACCGTCAAATAAGTCGTATCGCTTCCGCCTGCGATTTCACCCGCCGACGTGTCGCAGTTCGCGTGCTGTTCGTCAATCTGCTTCGCGCGAGCCGCCGCCCACTCTTTCGACAACAATTTCTCCACCGGCAGTTTCTGTCCGCGGGGCTCCCCGATATATTTCTTCAAATCCGCGTACGCCAGCTTCTTCGCCTCGATCATCAAATGCAACGCTTTCGGCGAGCCAAACTCATAGCCTTTCTGTCCAAGCGGCGTGGTCTCCAGAATATTCAACATTTCCAACGCTGCCAGCCCCTGCCCGTTCGGCGGCAACTCATATACTTCCACTCGCGGTACGTCGTCGAAATCGGTTCCACCCACTCCGCCGAATACTTGCTCAAATCCTCTTCGTTCATCCTTCCGCCGTGCATCTTCTCCGCTGCCAGCACCTTCCGCGCGATCTCCCCCTTGTAGTACGCGTCTCTCCCATGCTCGGCGATCTGCTGCAGAGACCAGGCCAGATCCTCATTCCTGAAAACCTCGCCCGCCTTCGGTGCCCGATCGCCCGGCAAATACAATTTGCTCGCCGCCTCATTCGACCGCAGCAAATCAACATCCCCCGCCCAATATGCTGCCACCATCTCCGGCACGGGAAACCCGTTCCGCGCCGTCGCAATCGCCGCGCTCAAGT
>QHYO01000477.1:7671-9008 GCA_003224135.1 Acidobacteriota bacterium
TTTGTTGGCCTTGACGTCGTAAACAATCGCGAACAAGTCTCCGCCAATTCCGTTCATCATTGGCTCAACCACTCCCATCATCGCGTTCGTCGCGATCGCTGCGTCCACCGCGTTCCCACCGCTCTCCAGAATTCGTACTCCCGCTTGTGCCGCCAGCGGCGACTCCGCCGCCACAATCCCATTCTTCGAAATCACCATCGACCGCCCCTGGCTGCGGTCCTGCCCACTCGCGATTTGCGCCAGCAGTCCAACCGCGCATAGTGCAACGCCCTTCACCAGCCAACGATTCGCCATTGCTCTCGAAGTCACCATTCAAGCTCCCCTTTGGTCTGCAGCAGCTCCCGAACTATACAACGAGCGATTCTCTTTTTCTTTCCTGGCGGTTAAGATCATTCTATTCAGCCCCAGCGAGCCTCCCGCCCTTGCGTTCGCCCGTTTCCTGACGGAGAATTCACCCTTGTCGCCTGAAAGCTCCAAGTCGCCCGCCGCCGCATCTTCCTCCTTGGCCCAACGAAAAGCGCCATCGGAGTTCGACGCGCGAATTAACGCACTCCTCGCCGGTCAAAACTCCGACCCCTTCGGCATTCTCGGCCCTCACCCCGTCAGCTCGGGTTGGGGTATCCGGTTTTTCATTCCCTGGGCCGCCGAAGCCAGCATTGTCTTCAAGAACCCGGCTGTCTCACCCGCAAAGATCGCCGATGCCGTGAAACTCCGCCCGGAAGGATTCTTCGAAGCCGTTTGGCCTTCCAACCAGCCCACAGCACCCGAGCCCGGCAGCTACAAAATCCAGGGCCGCACTCATTACGGCGAAAGCTTCGAAGTCTTCGACCCCTACGCGTTTCCTTTTTTCCTGACGGACTTCGACCTCCACCTCATCGGCGAGGGTCGCCACTACGACACCTACCAAAAACTCGGCGCGCACCTCCACACGGTCGCAGGCGTTGCCGGAACGCGCTTCGCCGTCTGGGCGCCTGCCGCGCGTCGCGTCAGCATCGTTGGCGATATGAATCACTGGGACGGCCGCGTCCATCCCATGCGTCCTCGTGGGTCTTCTGGGATCTGGGAACTTTTTCTTCCCGAAATCGGCGAAGGCGCCGTCTACAAGTACGAAATCCTCGGTCCCAACGGAAATCTTCTGCCCCTCAAAGCCGACCCGTACGCCTTCCGCTCCGAGTTGCGTCCTAACACCGGCTCCGTCGTCGGCGATCTCGAAGCGCATCAGTGGAACGATTCCGCCTGGCTTGAGCAGCGCCAACAAACAAACTGGCTCGAATCGCCAATTTCAATCTACGAAGTCCATCTTGGCTCGTGGCGGCGCGTTCCTGAAGAACACAATC
>QHYO01000478.1:0-9666 GCA_003224135.1 Acidobacteriota bacterium
CTTCGATGATCTGGTTTTTAACAGCGTATCGCACCAACTCGCTCACGGAATGCAACTCGAGTTTTCTCATGATGTTGGCGCGGTGCGTTTCAGCGGTTTTCACGCTGATATTGAGGACCACCGCTACCTCTTTGCTGCTCTTTCCTTCGGCAAGGAGCTGCACGATCTCTCTTTGACGGCTTGTCAGTCGATCTCTGGCAACGCCGTCCTGCCCTACTTTGGGCTTCCGGTTGCAAAAACCGTCCAGCATCATTTCGGAAACTTTCGCAGTAAAAAATGTGCGGTGCATTCCGAGCGCTTCCACGGCATTTACCAGATCGCGGTTTGCATCAGATTTCAGTACATAACCGCGCACACCGGTTTGCACTATTTCATAGACCAGTTCATCGGAGAGATGCAGGCTAAGTATGACGATTTCAGTATTTGGCAGGCCTTTTCTAATCTGGCGGGCGGCTTCGAGACCATTTAGCTCCGGCATGCCGATGTCCATCACGACGACATCGGGCTTTGTCTGGAGTGCCATTGCGACAGCTTCGCGGCCCGTTTTTGCTTCGCCACAGACTTCCCATCCCTTGCGTTCCAGCAAAAGCTGGCGTAATCCGGTTCGGACCACATCGTGGTCGTCCGCGATCAAAATCCGCATAAGATGGGGCTCCCCGCTCAACTGTTATAGATTTTCATATGTAGCGTTACATCCAGAATAAAGACATACCGTGAACGCTGTATTTTGTAGAGCATTCCACTAATTAGTACTCAGTAGACTCCTCAAGCATTCTCATGACTGTTAACCCGAGCTTTTCGTGCCTGTAGTAGAATGCACAGCATTGAAAATGTGCGTAGCACTGTGCCGTGATCGTCCGACCAGCTTCGAAATACACGCTTTCTATTAAACCAAGGGCATGGAGCAATCTAGACAGATTTCACGACTTCTATTTCGCCATCGCGGCGCAAAACCTCGACGCCAACGCCCTCGCGATGTCGCCTTACCAGGAGATCGACTGTTGCATCTGCGACCCGAAGATTCTCGATCGTCACTTCCTCAAGATCCGGTGGCAGGGCCGGATTCGAAAAACGAATGATGCGCTCCGGAGCACGGATTGAAATTCCCAGTGCGGCTCTGAGAAGCAAATAAACGCTGGCCGCTGCCCACGCTTGTGGAGCGCACGCCACGGGATACAGCGTTGGCCCACTCGAATCAGCCCGCTTGTGAAATCCGCAGAAAAGTTCTGGCAGCCGGTTTAGTTCAACATGGAGGCTCGCCTCATACAAGCCCTGGAGGATATCCACCACTTTGGATTGGAAGCCATACAGCGAGAGTCCCAGCGCGATCAAGGCATTGTCATGTGGCCAGATCGATCCATTGTGATACGACATCGGGTTGTAGCGAGCCTCTCCGGCGGCGACTGTGCGAATCCCCCAACCGGAAAACATTCGTTTGCTGAGCAAAGTTTCAGCGGTAAGGGCGGCGCGTTCTGCACTCGCCATCTTGCAAAGCAGTGCGTGACCAGCGTTTGAAGTTCGCACCTGGCATTGCTTTTTGTCGCCATCGAGGGCGAGGACGTAACTACGTAACTCATCGTTCCAAAAATGTGCTTCGAACCGCTGCTGCAGATCAGAAGCTTGTTTTTCAAGTACCTGAGCACGATTCGGATCACCGAGCGCTCGTGCCAGCAAGGCGGCAGAGAGCCTGGCGGCGCAAACATAGGCTTGTACCTCACACAAAGCAATGGGAGACTCGGCGAGACGTCCATCCGCATGAAAAATCGAATCGCCTGAATCTTTCCATCCTTGCTGCGCAAGGCCGTCAGCCGACTTTCGCGAATACTCGACGAACCCGTCCCCGTCTGCGTCGCCATAACGATCAATCCAATCAAGCGCAGCGAGGACGTTGGGCCAAATGTCTCTTACAAACTCGAGATTATTTGTTCGAAGAAAATAGCCTCCCGCCGAGAGGATAAAAAGCGGAGTGGAATCAATGCTGCCATAGTATCGTCCGAACGGAACTTCTCTGAGAGTGGCCATTTCACCGCGCCGGACTTCATGGACGATCTTTCCGGGCTCGGCGTCCTGTTCGGGAATCTTTTCGGTTGCTTGCGTTAGCGCCAGATATTTTAGAACGCCTTCGGCAATAGAAGGAGCCATCCACAGGCATTCCAGTGCGGTAATTATCCCGTCCCGTCCGAAGACCGTGTTAAACCATGGCACGCCCGCGTAAGGATACGCCCCCTCCGGATTTCCTTGGATCAACATGCGCAAATCAGCTTCTGACCGGGTCAGCCAATCGTTAAAGGGTTTGCTCGAAGTCGTGATCCTGCACCCGTCGAAAATGCCTTCCCGGCATTGGACATTCCTCTCGGCGAACGCTTCCGCGTACATTTGCTGAGATTTCGACGGAACATTTCGCTCGCAAACAACAGTAAGCGAAATCACCGCTTCTTCGCTTGGATCCAATTTTAGGCTGTAGGTGGCCAGGTTCTCGGTCAACAAATCTGGGGCGGGAGAAAAATGAAGCGCCGTGCTCCGGGTAACGTTATCGATTCCCTGATAGCAGAGCGTGACGGTACTTGTGTTCGCCTGCGCTGGCTCTAGTCGTCCCCGTTGCCGACGTTGCGTGCCCCGAACCTCAAAGATGTCGGCATAGTCGGCGCCAAATTCAATTGACAGCGGGAGTTCAATCCCGCCAAGGCCGTAGTTCGCCAGTCGCAGCTGCTCGTAGCAGACACCGTCGGCTAAAAATTTTGATCGATAGACGTGCAGAACGCCACGAGGAATGACAGATCTATTTTCAACCGCGATATCTACGTTCGTGAGATCAACCGACAGAAAAGCATTATCGTTTCTGACCGTTGAACTCAGAAGCAAAGGCGTCCTCCCGCCCAAACGAACTGTCATCCGATCAAGATGGCGGGCCTCGACGTGGAACAGGCCCAGCTGTCCGTGCCCTACGGCTTCGATATCCCCGTAGCGATTGAAGACTCCAAAAGTATCGCCATACTTGAGAACGCGAGTGCGATCATCGGCGAGCGCGGACGATGCCAGAACGTAATACTTTTCTTTGATGCGAATTATGTCGCCCAATGCTCGTTCCCGTTATTGCAGGATAGCTGGCGGTGTAGGTTCATCGTATTCGAGCAATTCTGCTTCGCCCCTCTCGCCAATATAGCGCTTATACAGCGCCACGTATTCGGAGGTCATTCGCTCGACCGTGAATCTTTCCTCGAAAACTGCCCGGCAGGTCCGGCGATCTATTTCCGTTACGTGCCCAACGGACTCGACAGCGGAACCCATATCGTCGACAACGAAGCCCGTAACTCTGTCTGTAATAATCTCAGGCACCGAACCACATCGGAAAGCAATTGTCGGCGTGCCGCATGCCATCGCTTCGATCATCGTCAGTCCGAAAGGCTCCGGCCAACCGATGGGAAACAGATACGCGAACGCGTTCCCCAGAAATTCGCTTTTTTCGTGATCGCCAATCTCGCCGATAAATTCGATCAATCGATGTTTCAACAAAGGTCTGATTTCGGAATCAAAGTACTCTTGATCGACACGATCGACCTTGGCGGCGATTTTCAACCTCATACCGGATCGCAGCGCCATCTCAATGGCACGGTCAGGACGCTTCTCGGGCGAAATTCTCCCAAGAAAGGCCAGATACTCACCAGGCTCAAACCGAGGCTTGTAAAGAGCTGCCGGAAGTCCGTGGTGAATGTTTGCTATCCAGTTCGCGCCAGGCATGGGCAGCCTTTGTGAATGCGAGATTGACACAACAGGAATATCCGGGAAACAACGATAGAGTGGCTGCATTGCTAAGCGGAAAATGAAAATAGTCCGAATGAAAGTGTAAAACGTCGAAACCGTCTGACCTGCGCGCAACCTGCTCCAAAGAAATGATGTGGTAAGGAAAAGGGTCAACGCATTTTGCATTCAAACGAAGCGCTGTGGAACATGGAGAAACCAAACGCGCCGAAGTCAGAGAGTCGCCAGCCGCAAACAATGTGACGTCATGACCAAGTCTGACGAGCTGCTCCGTAAGGTGAGACACGACCCGCTCCGTGCCTCCGTATAATCTTGGCGGAACACTTTCGTATAATGGCGCGATTTGAGCAATGCGCACGGCGGGCCCTCAATGCTATGACACGCAACATTGTGACGCGATCTCGGGCGCAGAACTATACGAGGTACTAGGTATGCTATTCACAAAAAACAAGTAGCGCTTGCGCGCCGGCTAGCACCGCGTGACCTTAGAAGATCGAATTCGAAAATCCTGAGTGGCAAGAACCAGCGAGGCTCATCGATCGATTCCTTAGCTGCGGTCCCCAGTTCCTTCACGCATCGTCTGACCGTGATTGATCGCGTAGAGCGCAAGTTCAAGACGGTTTGAAGTGCCAAGTTTATTGAAAATTCTGAAGAGATAGTTGCGAACGGTGTGCTCGCTGAGATTGAGCTCGCGGGAAATCTCTTTGTTTGTCCGGCCTTCCGCGACAAGATGCACCAGACCCTGCTCGCGCTTCGTAAGTAGTTGCGTTCCCTTCGCATCAGTGATGGCCGGCGGAGAATCTTTCAAGGAGTCCACCAGGTATTGAATCTGCCGATTGATGATCCAGAACTGGCCCTCATGGACTTTCAGAATGCTCTTGCACAGGACTTCGAACGGTTCCTCTCGAGAGAAAACGCCGACTGCTCCCGCACGGAACGCATCAACGACCGTTTGCGGTTGCTCTACATCAAGCAGCAGAATAACGCGCGCGTCAGAAGACTGACTCCGCAGTTCCCTTGTGGCCTTGAATCCAGACGATACGCCGTCTTTTAGATTCGCGCCCACAATACAAATGTCCGGAGCGGCGGTAACATAAGAATTAATCACTTCACTTGTGTCCGTCGCCGACGCAACCACTGCTAATCCGGAACCGTTGCGCTCCAGTGCGGCTGCCATAAGCTCACAACTCATGGCGCAGGACTCCGCAACTAACACAGAAATGATGCTTTCACTCGCATTGACACTCGAGACCATGATTAGACCTTATTTAATGTAGCCGGGACTTGGCTGGGAGTGGACTACCTGAGGACCGGGAGCGAAATCAATTTTGTGCCAAATCACATTTTACAATAAGTCGAACGACAAGGGGTCAAGTGAAGACTGTAAGAGCGAGCATGCGTCTTTTTTTCACGGTTCCGCGTAAAGTCTTCATGCAACTGACCTTCCAGAAATGACCTACAATTTCGATAAAAGTGATTCGAATTTTTGAATATCAAAGGCCTGCCTCTAAGTATTTGACTTCCAACCGCTAATTCGATGCGAAATTCCCAGAACGCGCCAAAGAGGCTGTTGATCTTTTCTTGCATCGAGCCTACGGCGCGACCTGCATATGGTGGTGCACTCAGAGTGCCAGAGCTACAAGTTTTCCGCTGTATTTCGCGGCCTCACCAATTAGGAACGTCAGTCTCCCCGACGATAGGTACGATTGTTCTCAACGACTATAGGGCCGTCATACGTAAGAATGACGAGCCCTACATTCTCCGACGCGACTGAACAGTTAAACGGTTTGCCTGGAAACTTAAATTTCCTGTGCTGCGCGGGTACCCATCTCTCCTCCTAAAGTGACAATCGGCTTCTTGTTGGATTTTCTTGTCACCGCTAACCTGCGCGAGTGGTCCAGCCGTAAGGCAGCAGTGATATGAAACTTCTTAGCACATCCGAACCATCTGCCAGCGTTGCGACGGCGAGATCGGCAGCTAGTAGCTCATTGCGCCGACGTCGTCATCTGCGCTACCCGGTGGAAGCAGAAGTGAAGTATCAGTGGTCGACTCAGAGTTCAACACTTGGCGAGGGAGACGGCCGAAGCCGTGACATCAGCCAGGGTGGGGCGTTTGTGTTAACGAATGCTCTACCGCCGGTGGGTGCTTCGATCGATCTCACAATTCAGCTGCCTGCATGGCAAGTTGGAGCGGCGGCGCTTCGTATGGAAATGACCGGCGAAGTCGTCCGAGTCGATGTTCCGCCAGGCAATGAACAAAAATGGGGATTTGCTGTGTGCTCGCTAAAGACCTTGCTGAGGCGTTTGGAAGACGGCGAGCTTTGTGCGGCAAGAAAGCAGTAGACCCGACGCTATTCGACGCGGGCGGGCAACGCAAGTACGGGCCACAGGATAGGTGTGAATTGCACGGACCTGTAAGTCACAGGGCGAAGCTATGAGTGAACAAGTTCATGGGACCGCAGCCTTTGCGTGGTACGCGCTGCGCACCAAGCATCAGCATGAGAAATCCGTCACAAATGTTCTCGCGGAAAAAGGATTCGAGGTTCTTTGTCCGACATACGCGGAAGTGCATCGCTGGAAAGACCGCAAGAAGGAAGTAACGCTTCCACTCTTTCCCGGATACTTGTTTTTTGCGAATGGCCTTGAGCGCAAAGTTGATCTGCTATCCACACCCGGTGTCTGCGCCATCGTTTCCTTCGGCAATACGCCGGCCCTTGTACCGCAGTCGGAGATCGAAGCCATTCAGCTTGCGATGCTGAGTTCCCGAGTCATGGGCCCGCATCCGTTTCTAAAAGAGGGCGACAGGGTTCGATTAAGATCGGGCCCACTTGCGGGCATAGAAGGAATTTTGCAGAAACGGAAGGACGGATATCGGCTCGTGCTCTCCATTGAACTCCTGGGGCGGTCAGTGGCAGTGGAAGTCGAACAATCCGATATTCACCGCGGCCTGAATTAGTTCATCGATTATCTATGATGCTCCTAGACTATTACGGACTGAATGAACAGCCGTTCGGCGTAACGCCTGACCCTCGATATCTGTTTTTTAGCGACGGTCATCGCGAAGCGCTCGCTGCCATCTATTATGCGATCGAGGAACGTCGCGGTTTTTCGGCGCTGGTGGCGAAGCCCGGCATGGGCAAGACAACTCTCCTTTTCCGGTTGCTCGAATCGCTTCAAGAATCTGCAAGGACAGCTTTTTTATTTCAGGCCGGGCAGGACTCAAGGGATTTTCTTGACAGTCTGGTTCGGGATCTTGGAATTGCCGCGAAATCGACGGACCTTCCTGCGCTGCACGACGCGCTGAACACGATGCTGGTAAAGGAGATGGAGGAAAATCGGCGCGTAGTGGTTGTGATAGACGAAGCGCAGAATTTAACCGAGCAGATGCTCGAACAAGTCCGGCTCCTCTCGAACTTCGAGACTCCCGCTGCAAAAATGATACACATCGTCCTGGCGGGACAACCAGGTCTTGCGGACAAACTGGCAAGTCCTGCTTTGACGCAGTTGCGCCAGCGCGTCGGCTCCGTCGCGCATCTGCCAGCTCTGAACTTAAAGGAAATCACGCAATATGTAGATCACCGGCTCGGTGCTGCAGGCTATCGAGGACCACAATTATTTGCCTCCGATGCTCTTGAAAACATCGCTGCGATCAGCGAAGGCATTCCTAGAAACATCAACAGCATCTGTTTTCAGTCGCTATCCCTCGGCTTCGTTTACCAAAAACGTCAGATCGACACGGCGATCGTGCGCGAAGTTTCCCGAGACTTGGAGCTAAGGAAAGAAACACAGGCACGGCACACCGGCCCGAAAGTAACGGTAAGTCCGATTACCGCCGGAACCCGAGCCCGCGCACCTCGCGCGCTCAGTCCAGCGACAGCAACTTGGCCAGCATTCCCGGCGGCAGCGCAGGCAGCAGACTTCGGGTACTACGGCATGCCGCATTCGAGCGAGCGGAAGGCCCTGCGTTCGAGCCTCGGCATGATTGCTTTTTTGCTGGTCTTCCTGCCGCTGATAACTTTTGGGGCTTTGACGAAGGCGGGCATTGTGGACGGCAATGCCGTTATAGAGCGCTTTGCGAATGTGGTGAGACATTCGGACCCACAATCAGGGCGTGTGCCAACCGCGTCAACGCCAGGGCCAGCGACGTCAACGCCACCGCTCGTGAATTCAGCTCAGAAATCCGAAGGTAACATTTCCGAAGCCGACCCGCCCGTGTCGGTACCGACTTCTTCGGGCGCATCTTCTTCGGGCTCATTTTCTTCCGGCTCACCAGGTCCCGCGATGAAGGACAATAGTGCCGCTCCACCACCTGCTGACGCCAGCAAGCCGATGTTAATTCGATTGACCCGCAAGCAGACGGTAAACGATCTTGCCACCGAATACTTCGGAACTTCGGACCGATCTGCAGTGCAGTTAATCCTTTCACAGAATCCAAAAGTTCGGCATGCGTACCAAATGCTTCCAGCAGGAACGCAGCTCGTACTTCCCGCAAAATCTACGATCAGCAAGCAGAGTGCGGAACCGAATCCTGAGCAAGCGAACACACAAGAAAAATCTGAGGCACGCTCAGTTGCCCAGGGCACCCGAAAATACGGCCGAGTAAGGGTTCCACGAGACGAAACACTATTTCAATTTGCGTTGGAGGAGCTAGGCAAAGGGGACTGGGAGACAGTGCGGAGAATCCGCGCGGCGAATCCGCAAATTCGAGATCCTTACCAGATTCTCGAAAAGGGCCAGTGGGTGAAACTTCCTGAGGAGATTGCGCAGCGTTAGGGAATCGTCGCGATCATTCCGAACTAGAGAGCACTCCAATGAAAGCAATTTCAAGCGCAGTTTTAGTGATTCTAACTTCCATCGTCACCAGTGATGCGTTCGCATATCAGTCTCAACAGGCTCAACAGTCACAACAAGGGCAACAATCGCAGCAGCCACAAGCACCTCGGAAAGATTCAGGCACGCCGCCTGTCCCGCCCCCACCTTCGCAATCAGCAGGTCCGCGACCTGACTCGGCGGGCCGGCCGGAACTGCATCAGCGTTATCCGAGGTACAAAATCGGCGCGAACGACGTGATGGATTTGACTTTCCGGTATACGCCGGAATTCAACCAGGAAGTCACCGTGCAGCCCGATGGATATATCCAACTCAAAGGCTTGCCCGCAGATGTGCACGCCCAGGGTCTAACTGTCGTGGAGCTCACAAACAATCTCCAAAAAGCATATTCGTCGATTCTGCATGATCCCGTCATCAACGTTGTCTTGAAAGATTTTGACAAGCCCTACTTCATCGCTGGTGGATTCGTTGGAAAGCCAGGCAAATACGACCTTCGCGGAACGACGACCGCAAGTCAGGCCATCGCAATCGCCGGCGGATTTGCCGACGGCGCGAAAAACTCACAGGTGGTGCTCTTTAGGCGATATTCCGACGAATGGATGGAAACGAAGGTGCTCGACCTCAAGACGGTGTTGAAAGGCAAAAATGTGAACGAAGACACCGTGCTTCAGCCTGGAGATATGCTCTTCGTACCGAAGTCCACGTTTGCGAAAATTGAGAAGTTTTTGCCTCGGACCTCCATAGGCAGTTTTTTTAGCTCGCCAATACCCTAAGCCAACGAAGTCAAATGTCAGCACCTAAGGTGTACACAGAGCAGATAGGTTGACCGCAAGGAGCATCGAGTCTGCGGAGAGAAGGCGTAATGAGCGGCCAAGAACTAATCGTCAGAGAACGCGCTGATCTTTCAACAGTTCGTCTAGCGCCACGCAATCTGGTCGGGATCATTTTCCGGCGGCGCAGAACGATCTCATATACATTCGCTGCAGTCATGGGAGGCGCGATTCTCGCTGTTTTGCTTCTGCCCAGCAAATACGAAGCGGAAACGAAACTCCTGCTGCATCGGGAGCGAGTTGATCCG
>QHYO01000478.1:9694-12597 GCA_003224135.1 Acidobacteriota bacterium
TAATGCAGCAAGCCGCGCCGAGCTTGACCGAAGAAGACATCAATTCTGAGGTAGGCCTGCTGAGAAGTCAGGACCTGCTCGAAAAAGTTGTGGTCGCGACCGGTTTGGACCGCCGGTTCAAGCCGTCCATTCTGTCGCGCCTTTTTTCCAAAGCACCCCTGACCGATGAAGAGCGGAGAGCAAAAGCGGCGGCTAAACTCGGAAGCGATTTACGGATCGAGCCGGAAAAGAAATCCTACCTCATCGACGTTTCCTACGCGTCGGCAGACCCGCAACTCTCGGCGAAAGTGCTCAACACGTTGGGCACTTTCCTGCTCGACAAACACGCCGAAGTACGGCGCACTCCCGGCACAGCACAATTCTTCGACGACGAAACGCAACGATATAGACAGCAGCTGGAAGAGGCTCAAGGCAAGCTAGCAGAATTTAACCGCAAAGAAGGCCTGGTAACCGATCAAAATGAAAAGGACGGCGCCGTGCCGCGGCTGGCCGAGTTCGAGTTTAACCTACGGCAAACACAAGCCGCGATCCCGCGCGCTGAAGAAAACGTACGCAATCTCGAATCGCAGCTTCGCAGCACGCAACCACGCATCACCACCGAGTTGCGGAACAGTGATAATGCCGTACTCATGCAGCAATTGAAGTCCTCGCTCGTAAATCTCGAGCTTCAGCATACCGACCTGATACAAAAATATGCTCCCGACGACCGTCAGGTAAAAGAAGTGGAACAGCAGATCACTCAGGTGAAGAATGCGATCGAAACGCACCAGAAGGCTCCTCTCAAAGAGGAAGTGACGAACGAGAATCCCACATACGAATTGCTGCATCAGGAATTGGTGAAGGCACGCGCGGAACTGGCTTCACTCAAGGCTCTCGCGACTTCCTACGGCAAAGTGAATACGTCATACCTCGGAGAGGCCATTGAAGGGATCAGAAGCAGCTGGAGCAGCAATCGTTGTTACGAGATCTCAAAACCGCCGAACAAAGCTATCTTCTGTACCTCAATAAGCGGGAAGAAGCGCGCATTTCTGACGCCTTTGACAAGATGCGCATCGTAAACGTGACGATAGCAGAAGCCGCGACTGCGCCTGTCTTTCCAAACAATCCAGCTTCACTGACTTTGATCCTCGCATCAATTCTCGGGTGTTTGCTGAGCGCGGGGTTGGTTTTTGTCCAGGAACAGATGGACGGCTCGCTGACCACGCCGGATCAGGTAGAAGCGTATCTCGGCGTTCCGGTGTTGGCAGCGATGCCGCGGGAGTCCCGTCCCACGCGCCACTTACCTCACTTCTCATCTTGACGACCCAGACGGAAACGATCTCCCGGGTCACACCTGAATAACAGAGGGTCTCATGAGCCGAACATTCGAATTGCTTCAACGAACAGGAAAAACTCAGACGCTGTTTGTCGGTTCGCCGACGACTGAAGTTCCCTCAACGCCACTCGAACCCAAGTGGGATGACGCACCAGCTCCCAATCCCAGTGTTCGCCGCCTGAACCTTGATATCGAAGGTCTCGGCCGGGAAGAATCGCTGAAATTCGTAAGACGGGTGTTCCTATCCCAGGAAGCGGACGCCGCAAGAGCCGTGGTTTTTTCAGGTGTCGAACGGGCCGTTGGCAGCACCTGGAATTGCGTATGCGCGGCAAGAACCCTTGCTGCGCAAATAACGGGAAGGGTGTGCGTAGTCGACGCCAATTTCCGTCATCCGGCCCTACATCGGTTTTTCGGAGTCGCAAACAGTGGCGGGCTAGCGGCAGCTGTGACCCAGGCAGGATCGATAACTCCTTTCTTGATCCAGCTCAGCGACTCAAATCTCTGGCTCTTACCGAGCGGCGCTGAAATGTCCGACCTCTCTAAGTACTGCACGCCGCTGGAAATGGAAATGCGGCTGACCGAACTGCGCGATCAATTCGATTACGTGCTGCTCGACTCACCTTCCGCGAATCAATATGCGGACGCACTGGCACTTGGGGTCATGACGGATGGCGTCGTCCTGGTGATCGATTCCGAATCCACTCACCGTGACGCGGCGCGGCGCGCCGCGCACAATCTCCACGCGGCAAGAGTACGAACAATCGGCGCGATTCTGAATAAAAGGAGCTATCCCATTCCCCAATTCATTTACAGGATGATGCGATGAGAGCGCTTGCCAGAAACCATTTGCATCGCCGCAACCGCGGCATCGTCGTAGCCCTCGATTTAGCTCTCGGCGTCAGTTCGTTTGTCCTCGCCGTATTTTTGCTTCAGGACCAGCGAGGGTCCGCCTGGAGCAGAGAGGTGCTCACGTACGGCTTTCCTTGCGTGTTGTTCTCGCGGCTAGTCGGAATCTTCGGAGCGAGGCTGGAAGAGACTTCGCTGCGCTATCCGAGTTATCGAGATGCGCTGCGAGTTATTCAAGGTGTTTTCACGGGCAGCATTCTGCTTGTCCTTTGCATGCGCGTCGTTTCCGGCATGAGGCTTCCTGCGGCAGTTTTCGTCCTGGACAGCGCTCTGCTCCTGTGTGTCTGGATGGCCCTGCACTGCGGCGCGAGGCTGTACGATTCCGCCAGGCTGTTCGACTCACTTCGCTTACGGCCGCGGCGCAAGGAAAAGCGAGCCATCGTCATCGGAGCGGGTGATGCTGGCGCAAGCCTGGTCAAAGAGTTGGCCTCGGATCACACAACCGCGTCGAAACCAGTTGCTTTGCTGGACGATGATGTGAATCGGCAAGGACGGTCGATTTACGGCGTTCCCGTGATGGGCGGTGTGAACGATCTCGACGCTGTTGCGCATCACTGTCACGCGAACGAGGTGTTGATCTGCGTTCCCAGCGCAACACCGCAGCAGATGAGCCGAATACTCGCAGTCTGCCGGCAGGCGAACTTGCCCGTTCGCACTCTGCCGACACTCGCTGAGTTGATTG
>QHYO01000053.1 GCA_003224135.1 Acidobacteriota bacterium
TCCTTCTGAATCGCTTTCATCTGCTCGCGCAACAGGTACTCGCGCTGATTCTGGCTCACCTGCTCCTGCACTTGCTCGTGAATTTTCGAGCGAAGCTCCAGCACTTCCAGTTCTTTCGAGAGTTCACGAATCAGCGATTCAAGGCGCTTGCGCACGCTCGCAGTTTCGAGCAACTCCTGGCGCACTAACGTTGAGAGAGACGGCAGTGTGCCAGCGATAAAGTCGGCAAGCCGGCCCGCGTCGTCTATATTTGCTGCGACCGCTTGCAGGTCGTCGGAAAGTTGCGGTGAATGCCCGACCACGTCGCGAAACAGGTCCTGTGCATTGCGGTGTAGCGCTTCGAGCTCACTGTCCTGTTCGCCGAAAACGTCCGGCATTGGCACAACCTGCGCGGTCAAGAACGGCTTCAGCCCCAGCAGGTCCACGATCTCGAATCTCTGCAGACCTTCAAGGAAGATCACCACGTTGCCGTTCGGCATCTTCACGGTCTTGTGCACTTTGGCAAAAGTGCCCACTTTATGTAGATCCGCCGCAGCGGGATCTTCCACGCGGGGATCATGCTGGGCTACGACGCCCAAAACCTTGTCCTCACCTTGCAATGAGTTGATCAGCGCCAGCGAGCTCTCTCGGCCCACCGTCAGCGGAAGGACAGCGCCTGGAAACAGCACGGTGTCTCTCACCGGCAGAATCGGCAACTGATTCGGTATCGGTATTTTCTCAGCCATTTGGTTCCTCAGTTCCCAAGGCGGCATCACATCGGAAAACCGCCTGTGAAAGCGTTAGATGCAGGCGCATCAAAAAGGGTACTGCGCGCTGCAGTGATCTAAATCACAAAATCTTAGTCGAATACGCTAACATCTTAACACGCCCCGTTTGTTTGTTCCAAACTCCACGATAAACATATTGTTTTCTTTCATTTATACCGATGCCAGCCGCATCTTTTTCTACTGGTTATCGGCCCGATCTCTTGAGTTCTCCCTCTTTTTGACGAAACCTGCTCGTAATGAAGCCAATCGCCTCCTCCTTCGATCCTAGCTCCCCGTTCAGCTGGGCTTCCTCCACTTCCGTCAGAATCTTTCCTATAAGAGGACCCGCGACGTATCCCAGCCGCAAGACGTCCTCCCCCGTCACGAGCTTCGCCGGCCTGACCACTTCCGGAGGCGTGAGCCTAAGGAAGTTCTCGACAAACTCGTAGGCCTCCAGATTTCGGTGGCTTGAAAGGCAATCCAGTCGGTGAAGCGCCAGATGCTCAGCAAAATGGGGCAGCCGCACGAACCGCTTGAGCGTGGCCGGCCGCATCCGTTTCACATCCTTGAACTTCATGTGATGTTCGACAAGCGCAAGAATCTGCTCCGTATCGTCGTTGGAGAATCGCAATCTGCCCAGGATTTCCCGGCCCATGGCCACTCCCACATCGACGTGACCGTCGAATCGAATTCGGTCACCGGTCTCCGCCGCGGAGCGGAATGTCGCTGGTTTACCCCCATCATGCAGGAGCACGCCCCAGGCCAATGTCGGGGACACACCTGCCGGCAGTCCCTCGAGCATCATCAGGGTATGAATCCACACGTCTCCTTCCGGATGGTATTCGGGCGGTTGCTCGACACCTTCGAGCGCCGCGATCTCGGGTAGCACAATTTCGAGCAGCCAACACAAATCGAGCAGCTCAAACCCTTGTCTTGCCGCACCTTCTGTTAGGAGCTTCGTAAGTTCGTCGCGGATTCTCTCTCGCGAAACCTGCTTGATTTCTCGCGCATGTTTCCGAATCGCTTTGAATGTTTCCGGTTCGATCTCATATCCAAACCGCGCCGCGAAGCGCACTGCACGCAGCATGCGCAACTTGTCTTCCGCGAAGCGGCGGTCCGGTTCGCCGATCGCGCGTATGATGCCCGCGCGCAAATCCGCTTGCCCATCGACAAAATCCAGAATTTCGCCGGTGTCGTGCCGCATTAAGAGGCCGTTGATTGTAAAGTCTCTCCGCTTTAGTCGGTATAGCCCACATCGGAGCGAAATGTGGCGACCTCGACCTTAATTCCGTCACCGGGAACCAGGATCACTCCGAATTGCGCTCCCACCTCGAGGCCCTCGGGAAAAAGCTTCAATACCTGCTCAGGCGTCGCGTTGGTGGCCACGTCATAGTCAGCCGGATCGCGCTCGAGCAGAATATCGCGCACGCATCCGCCAACCAGAAACGCCTGGAATCCGGCGTTCTCGAGCGTGTCGCAAATCGAATTGGCCAGCTCTCGTGGCTGCATCAGGAAATTATGCGCTTACACTGTGGACGAAAGTACCGGCTATTCGCAGCGAAGAACCAGGCAGGTAATATCGTCGAATTGCCGCGTGGCACCTACAAATTCATCCACTCGTTGCAACAGAAATTGCAAGGAGCGCTGCGCATCCCAATCCGGCAAATTGCGTATGGCGGCAATCCATCTCGCGTCGCTGAACTCTTCGCCCTTGTCATTGAACGCTTCGACAACTCCATCCGTAAAAAGAATCAGCGCGTCCTGCGGGCCGAATTCGATTGTGCCAACTTCGTAGGTCGCGTCCAGAGAAATTCCAAAGGGCACTCCGCTCGCGTCGAGCCTCTCAATTCCGGAATTGACGCTCGAATTGGCCCGCCGGACCACCGGCGCATTGTGGCCCGCGTTGATGTAGTCGAGCCGCCGGGTTACCGGATCGTACTCGGCCAATACCGCGGTCGTAAAACGCATGCCGCCGAAGCTATGTGCGCAGGCATAGCGATTTAAGCGTAGAACCAACTCGCCCAGCGGTATTCCATTCCGCGCCACGGTATGCAGGCTTGCCTGAAACGTAGCCATCAGCAAAGCGGCAGGCACGCTCTTTCCCGCTACGTCGGCGATCGCTAAAAAAAGCTTTCCGCCCTGGGCCGCGTCGTTCAAAGGATAAAACGCGTCGTAGTAATCGCCCGCTACAGAATTCTGCGGGCGCGTGTGGAACGCAATGTTTGCGCCGCCGACCACCGGCGGATTCGATGGCACCAGCCAGCTCTGAATCTCCCGCGCAATTTCCAGATCGCGCTTCATGGTCACTTTGTCGGCCAGTTCGAGGGAAAGCAGCAGCAGAAAGAGCAGCGCCGCCACCGTGTCAAGGTTCACATCGAACGTAAAATGGCGGCCGACGGTAAATTTCGGGCTCGAAAGGATCAGCATGAGGAGCGCCGCAAACAGGATCATGCGGCGCGCCGGACTGAGCTTCATCACCAGTGCCCAGAAAAATCCTTTGGCAATTCGAAACGGCCGCCGCCAGCGTGGCAGCTGATTGATCTCTTCCCAATTGACGTCCTTGCCGTAGAAACCGTAACTGGCGCGCGCATCAAGGGTGAATTGTTTCAGCAAATCGTCCCATTCACGGCCTTCGCTGATTTGATCCCACATTCCGGGAACGCGTTGATTTTTTGGATCGATTGGAGGTGGCGGAACTGTTGGCATCGACAAAGTATAGAGCAGGTCGGTACCCTCATGCGTTAAATGGATGTTTTTGGAACGTCATCCACCACGCAAACCATTTCGCATCACGGTTTGTGGCCCTGGCATCAGCGTGGGTCGCGGGCTCCGACATGCGGTCGACGCAATGAGCGTAGACGCCGGATCGAACTCCTTAGCAAAAGGATCGCGGGAAATATCAGTGCGAGCGCGATCAGCCAGACAACCAATCCGACTCGTACATCCCCTTTGAAAGCATGCGGGCCACCCTCTGAAACGGCCCAACCCAGGATGGCAAGATAGGCAACGCAAAACAGCAGGAAGACGAAGCCAATAATCCCGAGCACCGACCACGCTATTGTTCCAGTGCGAGTCACTTATGCGCTTAGCGCTTTCGCACTACCGTTTCAGTTCGACAAGGATTAAGTCGATGGGCTGACTGCTCAGGTTCTCCGGCAAATGGCTTCCGGCGGGCGTAAAGAGTGTCTCGCCTGCGCGAAAACGGTGCTCTTCCGTTATGCCATCCGGAAACGTGAACCTGCAGTGTGTATCGTTCTGGAAAATCGCGACGCTGTCGGGATGCGAGTGCATCTCCGATTTCTCGTGTGCTCCGTAGTTGACTCGGAGCACGCGCACCTGCTCGTTTTCGAGTTCTACCTTGTAATGTTTCGGGTCCACCTTGACGGGGTCTTGACCTGCTGCTTGGGGTTTTGGAGCCGTAGACATGACGTTCTCCTCTCACGTAGTAAATGTAGGTTTACCGGGGGAAACCGGAGCATAGTCCGCGGGACGGTAAGGGTCAAGTCGAAGCATCATCCGCAATTCCTTGCACTTTCCCTGGTTTACGTGATCGGCAAACTGGCAGATGTTTGCTCTTCGGAATTTCGGGCAGGGCTGTCTTTTACCGCGACGGAGGCAGCGAAAGGGCGTGCAGTCGAACCGGCAAGCCCTCATAAAGACAATAGCGGTTCGTTACATTAGCGGTCGGCAGGTATCGTCCCGGATATCAATCAACTCATACAACAAAAGAGGAAGTTTCAATGCGAAGGAAATCAGTTTCGAGAATGCGGATGGTGGCAATGATCGTTTGCGGTTTACTAGCTTCAGGCACTTCCGCCATGGCCCAGTCGAACGACGGACACTGCTCGAACCGAACGCTTTTTGGCGATTTTGGATACTCTTCGGAAGGGGTGCTGCTCCCCGCACCAGGCGTTGCCCTCCAGTTCCGATCAGTCGGCATCACTCATTTCGATGGCAAAGGTAATTTGATGTGGGTGGAGCACACAGTCGTGAATCTGGCTTTCATGGTGGTCAGAGAAGGTAAGGAAATTTTTGCAGTACGATAAAGAGTTCAGTCTTCCCGGCGAAGCGAGCCGCCGAACTGCACCTTGTTAAAACCAAAGCGATCGCGCAGAGAATCGGCTGCCCGCGAGAGCTTGTCCAGTTTTGCGCGCCGCGATGGATCGAGCAGATCGAGTTGTTCGTTTTCGTGCGTGAGCCCGCTGAACGCTACTCCCAGCAAACGGACCATCCGCTGCGTATTACGGTGTTCGCGAAACAGCGAAAGAAAGGCTGCGAATGCGTCGGCATCAAACTGGATCGGCTCAGGCAATGTTTTCGACCGCGTGTAAGTGTCGAAGCCGGCGTAACGAATCGTGAGAGTGAGCGTCCGCGAAGACAGTCCCGCCTCCCGCAAGCGTTTGCAGGCCTTCTGCGAAAGGTGGCTGAGCACGGATTCGAGGGCAACGACGTCAGTCGTGTCTTCACCAAACGTGTGGTTGTGCGAAATGGATTTCGGCTCGGCATCCAGAACGAATTCGTAGGAATCGCCGCCGCGCGCTTTACGGTACAGCGCTGTTCCCCATTGTCCAAAGATCTTTTCGAGCTTTTCCTGCGATGAATCGGCGAGCTGGTGGACAAATTCAATGCCGAGGGCGCGAAGCGCCCGCTCCGTCACTTCGCCGATTCCAGGGATTTTGCGTACCTGCGCAAGGAATCGAGCTTCCTGACCGGACGCGACCCAAAGCAGCCCGTGCGGCTTCGCCTGGTCGCTGGCAACTTTCGCGACAAGCCGAGTCGACGCGAGTCCCGCGGAGCAGGGAAGCCCCGTGGATTTCGTGATCGTGCGAAGAAGTTTGTCCGCGGCGGCGAACGGAGGCCCGTGCAGGCGCTCCGTTCCGGCAAGATCGAGATACGCCTCGTCGATCGAAACCATTTCGACGATGGGAGAAAACTTCGCGAGAATCGTCGCTACTTTGTCGCTCCACTCACCGTACTTCGCGTGATGCCCATCGAGAAAAATCGCGTGCGGGCAAAGTTTTCCCGCGGTGCGCAATGGCATCGCCGAGTGAATCCCATATTTTCGAGCTTCGTAGCTGGCGGCAGAAACCACTCCGCGCTGGTCCGGCCTTCCCCCGACCACCACAGGCTTGCCGCGCAACTCCGGCCGCTCCAGCAATTCCACCGAAACAAAAAACGCGTCCATGTCCACGTGCAGAATCGCGGTTTCTAGCGGCGTAGCGACCGCCGCTCCCTCATGCTTCGCCCGAAATCGTGCCAACTCCGGCATGCCACAAGCCTACGCCCAGCAACCCTATCGAACAATAGGCGAAAGTGGCGAGTCACACCTGGCAGGTTCCTGTAAGCCGGAAGACGCGTTACATGGGTACCGCCACTCGCTCAGGCTTTTAGAGTCCATTCAACGACCTTGTTATCGCGGGGCACGTTTGTACATCCGGTCGGCCATTTCCCACAATGACAGATGTCTAGGCTTACGCGCGACGGCGAGGTCCTGACCGAGCTTCTGTAACTGGTCAGCCGCGACGTCTGGAAGTGCTTTGGATGATTTGGCTTGCCCTAGTTAGTCACGAACAAGTTATACCCATATGAGGGCAGATTACCGGCTAAAAGCCCCTCATATGGGTACGTTGAGATGGCTCGAAACGAGAAGCAGTTGAAGAGCATGAGGTAGTACAACTTTCGCCAGGTTCCCGGAAGAAACGTCCGATCAGCCTGGTTCGGATGCAAGAATGATGAGGAATTGCCGGGGAAGAATTGTACGGATGTCCTGGAACCGCTTGGGAAAGTGGCGGATATTGCCGGTAACGATGTAATCCGCTCGCGCTTCGAGAGCGCACTCAACGACCTTGTTGTCGTCGGGATCGCTTGTCACCTGAAGGTAGAACTTAGGAACGACCAGGATTGTTGCTTTTCTGACGAGCCGCATGGATTTCGAAATATCCCGGCGGGCAAGCCGAAAGCGCGGCCGGTTAAGAACTTGCTCGTACTCCGACAACAAAGCTTCCGAAACATAGCCTCGAAAAAATCTGGAAAAGAGCAGGTCAAAGATGAGTGACGCGGGGCCCTCGAAACCCAAATGAGCGGAAATTACTACGTTCGTGTCCAGGACCGCCCTAATCATTCTTAACGCGGCGCTCGCGACGGTGCCGCTTTATTTCAAGATTGATCGTGCGCAACGGGATACGGTCAAGGTCTTTGGTTTTGGCGGCGCGCCGAACCTTTTGTAGAACCAAGGGAGGCTTCCCGAAGTTTCGCAAATACTCTTCAACGCTCATAATGACTGCTTGAGGCTCGCCCCGTCTATCTACCACAAAGCGCTCCTTGTTCTGCCGTACCCGTTTCAGGATCTGCCCAAGCTGGGTCCGGGCGGTGAGCGCAGGCACTACTCTCAAGACTGGTTTCGTACCCATAAACAGACCTACCTCTTGTGTCGAACTGATTAATTAGTTCACGCTTCAGAGTAGGGCATTCGAAGCGAATTCGCAAGCTTTTTCGCTCGAGAGAACGCGGGCAATGCCGGCGAGGTCATTCGTGACGCGAACATTGGTCCAGGCAGGTGAGTCGAGGAGCGGTTCGACCGCGGCACGAGAATTGTGACCGAGTTCGAGGATCAGGATTCCGCCGGGCTTGAGGTGGGCGAGGGACTGTGCGATGAGTTCGGCGTAGAGTTCGTAGCCCTCTTCGCCGCCGAACAGGGCGATTGCGGGTTCGTGTTCGCGGACTTCACGCGCCAGCGCCGCTGCTTCGCTACGGCCAACGTAGGGAGGGTTGCTTACAATAAGGTCAAAGAGAACCGAGCCCTGGTTCGTGATTCGTGATTCACGCGTTTGGCGCAGGCATCCTGCGCCTTCCAGCGTCGCGACACCTCCTGCCCCTGCAGTTGACAGTCCACTGAACAAGTCCGATTCGAGGAAGTGGATGCGGTCGACGACGCCCAAACGCACGGCGTTGCCTTCTGCGACCTTAAGCGCAGCGGGAGAAACCTCGAGCGCGTAGATGGACGCTGCGGGTAGTTCCGTCGCCAAAGCGATGGCGATACAGCCAGAGCCGGTGCCGACATCGGCGATGAAGAGCCCTTCGCCGGACATATTCGGCGATTCCTTTCTACGCAGGTCGCGGAGCGCGAGGCGGTCGAGCGCTACTTCGATGAGGTGTTCGGTTTCCGGACGCGGGATGAGAACGTCGGGTGTGACTCTAAATTCCAGTCCCCAGAATTCCTGCTTGCCAGTCAGGTGTTGGGTAGGAACTCCTGCGGCGCGTCGCTCAATCAGCGAGAAATAGCGTTGTGATTCGGATTCCGCCAAAGCGTACTCGGGATGCGCGTAAAGAGAGGTGCGCGTGCGGCTCGTGGCGTGGAGGAGCAGGAGTTCGGCGGCGAGGGTGTCGGAAGGAGTGTTCGCGGCGCGAAGTTGCGCGATTCCCAGTTTGAGTGCAGTGCGGATGTCCATCTCTTCAGAGAAGTTAAGGATAACCTAGAGATGCTCGCCCGGAAGAGGGTAGCTGAGGATGCGCTAGAGAGATCCCGGAAGACTCCCTTCCTTAGCGAGGGAATCAGGCGTCGGCGAGTTCCTGCTTCAGGCGTTCGGCTTCGTAGTGGCCGGAGAGGCCGTCGACGAGAGGAGCGAGCTTGCCCTCCATGACGTCGGTAAGCTGGTGCAGCGTCAGACCGATGCGGTGATCGGTGACGCGATTTTGCGGGAAATTGTAGGTGCGGATTTTTTCGGAGCGGTCGCCGGTTTTGATTTGGCCTCGGCGTTCGGCACCGAGCGCTGCTTGCTGCTTTTCGAGCTCCAACTCGTAGAGACGCGAACCGAGAGCGCGCATGGCCTTGGCACGATTCTTGATTTGCGATTTCTCGTCCTGCTGCGAAACCACCAGGCCGCTGGGAATGTGCGTGATGCGCACTGCGGAGTAAGTGGTGTTGACGGACTGGCCGCCGGGCCCGGAAGAACAGAAAGTGTCGATGCGAAGATCCTTCGCTTCAATCTTGATATCGATTTCGTCGGCTTCGGGCAGGACAGCGACCGTGGCGGCGGAAGTGTGAATGCGGCCCTGGGTTT
>QHYO01000479.1:0-2604 GCA_003224135.1 Acidobacteriota bacterium
CCTGCAAAAATCTTCATGGGCGATGGTGGCGCGATGTTCCTGGGATTCCTGATGGCGACGCTGGGGCTAAAGCTACGTCTCGCGGAATCCAACGTACTTTCCGCGTGGGTTGTTCCAGTACTCGTTCTGGGCGCGACTATTTTTGACACCACACTCGTCACCATCTCGCGCAGCAGACGTGGACTCCTGCCGTTTGCCACACCGGGCAAGGATCACGCCGCTCATCGCCTGGCGAATCTTGGTTTGGGCCAGCGCGGCGCGGTGCTCGCAATGTACATTCTCGGCGCTGCTTCCGGATCGCTCGCCCTTCTCGTCAGCTTTTTACCGCTCGCTATGTCCTTGGGCCTGATCGCATTGGCAGTAGTCGCGGCGCTTGGCGGCGTCGCATTCCTCGAACGTGCGCCGTACGAGCGGCAGGCTGCCAACTCCGCTGCCGCCGCGACGGACTAACTCCCGTCCGCGTGCGGTTTCCCGCTAACATTGGATTCGCTATACTAACCAGCACAGAACTTTCCTTACCTGAGGCGGGCGTTTGTTGTCTTGACAGTCGGCTGTAGCAAACATTTTTGTTGTGACTTCCCGGCGCGGCACTCTAGGCGGCCGGGTAAATCGGAAGAACTGAACGAGTGCTTGAAAACCAGCAGAGTCTCCAAACAGAAACCAAAAATGGCAGCGTTGTCGTTGTGGGCGGCTCGGCGGCGGGACTGCTCACTGCCGCAAAAGTGGCGGCGGGCGGGCGGGACGTTCGCGTTCTCGAGGCAAAATCAGGACTCGATCCGGCGCCTCGCTCGCTGATCGTGACGCATCATTTTCGTGAACAACTTCGCGAGGTCGCTTCCTCCAGCATCGTCAACGAAATTCGCCGCTTCGAATTGTTCACCGATGGACGATCGGCGGAGATCGCTCTTCGCCGTCCGGATCTGATCATCGAACGTGCACGCCTGATCCCCGCCCTTGCGAAGGAAGCCTCGAAGGCCGGCGCGAAGCTTTCTTTTGACTCGCACTTTCTTGGTCTCGGATCGAACTCGCGCGGTTTACGTCTTGACGTAGAAACCGCAGGGCGCCGCGAAGAGCTGCACGCCGATCACCTGGTGGGCGCCGACGGTGCGACCAGTCGAGTCGGCCGCTCGGCCGGATGGCCTCCCATCGAGACCGTCCCGCTGGTTCAGGCCATGGTGCGGCTTCCCAAAGATTGTCGCCCGGATACCACACGAGTGTGGTTTGTTCCCGACGACACCCCATACTTTTACTGGCTCATTCCCGAAAATGAATCCCGCGGAGCTCTTGGAATCATCGGCGAAGGCAGCGGGCAGGAAACGAAAAAACGCATCGAGCGTTTCCTCGAAAAGAAAAATGTGGAGCCGCTCGAGTGGCAGGGCGCGCGCATCCCCGTGTATCGCAAATGGATTCCCGTGGAGCGGCGCGTCGGCAAGGGCAGAGTTTTTCTGGTTGGCGACGCCGCCGCACAAGTGAAAGTCACCACCGTAGGAGGCATCGTCACCGGATTCCGCGGCGCACAAGCTGTGGCCGACGCCCTTCTCGGCTCAGGGCAGAACCGCGAACTTCGTGCGTTGCGCCGTGAACTCGACACGCATTGGCTGATCCGGAAAACGTTGCACCACTTCCAGCAGAAGGACTATTCCTACCTTGTTGATCTATTGAACTTGGCAACCCGCGAATCGCTCGGCGAAATTCACCGCGACCATTCGACGGAACTGCTGTGGAGCGTTCTTCGACGCCAACCGCGGCTGGTGCTGCTCGGACTTCGCGGTCTGTTGATGGGCAAAGGGCCGCGCTGAATTTCTTGTACGGTTTCTGAATTGCGATTACGTGCCGGGGCCAGCCGCGCCATTTCTAGGATTTAGAGGAGACTCGCGTTGCGATTATCGGTGATCGGCTGTGGCTACGTTGGCCTAGTAACGGGCGCGTGTCTTGCTGAAGCGGGACACGAGGTGATCTGCACCGACATCGACGCAGGCCGCATTGCTCAGCTGAAAGCCGGTGAGATACCTATCTTCGAGCAACATCTCGATAAAATTCTTGTTTCGGCCGGCAAGTCCGGAAAAATCTCCTATACCGCCGATGCCGGTGAAGCAATCCGCTTTGGTGACGCGATCTTCATCTGTGTTGGTACTCCGCCTCGCCCCGACGGCAGCGCCGATCTTTCCGCCATCGATCACGTAGCACAACAGATCGCCGCCGAGGCACGTTCGCCCAAACTCGTCGTCGAAAAAAGCACGGTGCCGGCCCGCACTGGAATCGAGCTGCAGCGAGCGCTTTCTGGATACAGCCGCGGAAACGGCGGCTTCCGCGTCGCTTCCAATCCGGAATTTCTGCGCGAAGGCACGGCGGTGGAGGATTTCTTCCATCCCGATCGCATTGTCGTCGGTGTCGAAGATCCCACCGCCGCCGAACAGCTCCGCGAAATCTACCGGCCCATTCTTGAACACCAATTTACTTGCCCGGTGCACCACGGCAAGTGTCCCGACGCACATCGGGCCGAATTCCTGGTCACCACCATCAGCAGCGCCGAACTGATCAAGCATGCTTCGAATTCGTTTCTCGCGCTGAAAATAAGTTATGCCAATGCTGTTGCCGACCTTT
>QHYO01000479.1:2649-3092 GCA_003224135.1 Acidobacteriota bacterium
ATTGGCACACAATTTCTTAAAGCCGGGCTGGGATTCGGGGGCTTTTGCTTTCCCAAAGACATTCAGGCGTTTATTAGCCTGGCCGCGACCGTGGGCGTCGATTTCGAAATTTTGAAAGCCGCCGAGCGCGTCAACAAGCAGCGCATCGATCGTTTTTTCGACAAGGTCAGCAAGGCGTTGTGGGTCGTAAAAGGCAAACGTGTGGCGATTCTTGGTTTAGCCCTCAAGGCGAACACCGATGACATTCGTTTCGCTCCGGCGCTCGAGGTGATCAAGCGCTTGCTTGAAGAGGGTGCCGAAGTTCACGCGTGCGATCCCGAAGCGCTCGAAAAAGCGAAAAGACAGTTTCCACAGGCGCACTATCATGACGACCCTTACAAGGCGCTGGAAGGCGCACACGCGGCTCTCATCTGCACCGAATGGGATGTCTACAAAAAGATTGA
>QHYO01000480.1 GCA_003224135.1 Acidobacteriota bacterium
TAAATCGGTAGAGGACGTTTGCGGTCTTCAAACCAAGACGACTTGATCAGCGCGGGAAAGTCCGCGCTGTGATCGACATGGAAGTGAGTGAATAAGAGCACCTCCAGTTGGGACATTTGGGCCCCGCTCTCGCCAAACCGTAGAGCACTTCCTCCGCCCGCATCCATCACCACCCGCGCTTGCCCGTTCTCCCACACGAGATAGCTGCTCGATGCGCGCTTGTCTTGCAACTCCGGGCCTCCAGAGCCTAGCACTTGGACTGCAACACCCTGCGAACCGCAGGTCTGCGCCGCAGCTGATGGCAAAAACGCGCAACTCAGCAAAAAGCTAACCAGGACGTTCCGGAAGTTTGTCGCCTGTTCATTTCGCATTTCTCCTGGCAGGATTCAACTCAACAAGGTACTTCAATTCCTGTCGCGTCAGCGGGTGGCCCCTCCTTGGACCGCCGAAGTGAAGGCAACCATCGAGCGCTACAAGGACTATCGCAAGGCTTTGCTCGATGGATATGTCATCGCGGATCCGAAACTCAAGCAGCCTCAGTATCACTTCATAAGCAACGCCAATACTCGGGAGGCGGACCTGCATTTCGACCCCCGCAAGTCAACAGCTCTGCTCTACGGCAGAACTCCGAAGCAGGAATACAAGCTCGAGGGTGTGATGTTCACGGCCAGCCCCGACGCCACCGAAGAGGAGCCGAACGAGCGCATCCCGCTCAGCATCGCGCGCTGGCATAGGCACATTAACTACTGCGAGGCCCCGGAAAACCGCATAAGCGATTACCAATCCGCCCATCCGAAGTTCGGCATGTTCGGCTCCATAAACACGGAAGAGGCCGGCAAAGCGGAACGGGGATCTTCGACGCCCAAATGTTCACCTGGATGATCCACATTCCCCCGTACGAACCCGACTTCAAAGAAGTTTCTCCATGAACGACGACGTGGCCCACGTGCCTTGATCCACGCGAGTTCGGATCCGTCCCCAGGTAAGTCTTGCATACCCAGGTGCGCATGTTTTTCGGGGAAACGCATCCGATAAAACGCTCACGTCATCCGGGATGAAGCGGACTGGAAGCCCTTTGCAGGTCCTCCCTGTCTTTTGGGTTGATATCTTACCCAAACGTGTCCATACTTAGGTTAGATGTCGACCCAAGAAGCGAAAGAACGGCTCGATCTGCTCCAGGGCACGCTGGACCTGCTGATCCTGCGTACCCTGATTTTTGGATCCCAGCACGGTCAGGGGATCGCACGTGCCATTCAGCTGACTTCCGATGAAGAATTTCTAGTGGAGCATGGCGCGCTCTATCCCGCGCTCCAGCGGCTCGAGGAACGTGGCTCGATCTCTGCCAAGTGGGGAATCTCTTCCAATCATCGGAAGGCCCGCTTTTACACGCTGACCGCGGCCGGCCGCAAACAACTGGTGAAGGAGACCGCCAGGTGGAAGCGTCTGGCAGCAGCCATCGGACGCATCCTAGACCCCGCAAAGGAGGACTAATGCAATGTTCCGGCGTAAGCGGAAGGCCAGCGACTTCAGCGCCGAAATTGAGGCCCACATTCAACACGAGAGCGAGCGCTTACGCGAACAGGGGCTGAGCGAAGAGGATGCCCGAGCCGCCGCGCGTCGCGCCTTCGGCAACATCATGCGAGCGGAGGAACGCTTCTACGAATCCAGTCGCCAGCTCTGGTGGGATCACCTCTTGCAGGACCTTCGCTTCGGTCTGCGAATGTTGGGACGGAACCCCGGTTTCACCTTCACGGTGATCCTTACACTAGCGCTTTCCATCGGCGCAAACACCGCGATTTTTTCCGTAGTGAATGCGCTCATCCTCAAGAGCCCGCCCTATTCGCATCCCGAACGGATGGGCACGATTTACACGCAGATCACCGGCGCCGTGGCCTCCGACGAACGGCACAAACTAAATGGTGAGCAATGGGAGCTGCTACGCGACAACGTTCCTTCCCTGCTGTCGGCTGTTTCAAGTCCAAGCACTTCAGGCATAAATCTCCAGGCGAATTCGCACGTGGAGTACGTGCATGGAGGACGCATCTCAGCGCACTACTTCGACGTGTTGGCGGTTCAGCCTATGACGGGGCGCAATTTCTCTGAAGACGAGGACCGCCCGCATGGGCCCAAGTCCACCATCCTCAGTTACCGTTTGTGGCGAAATACCTTCAGCTCGAATGCCAATATTCTGGGGCAGCCGATTCTGCTAAAAGGCGAGCCGTTCACGGTTATCGGGGTGCTCCCTGAGGGCGCAACGACCCCTTTGAACGCCGACCTATATACGGCACTTCAGCCCAGCCGCGAGGTTGAGTCCATCACTCGGCTGCGCGATGGCGCGACCTGGCAGCAGGCGAATGCCGAAATCAACCGCGCCTGGTCACTCCGTGCCCATCGCTATGAATTAAAGGACCACCCTGGCGCGCAGGTGACCTACCACTCCGTTCAGCTCCAGAAAGGCCAGACAGACTCGCTCCGTCCGCAGGCGCTGGCGCTGATGCTCGCAGCGGGCTTCATCCTGCTCATCGCCAGCGCTAATCTGGCCGGATTGACGCTGGTGCGCATGCTGCGCCGCACTTCGGAAGTGGCCACGCGGATGGCGCTGGGCGCCTCGCGCTGGCAGATCCAGAAGCAGTTCTGGGTTGAAAACCTGCTGCTGGCGCTTGTGGGCGGAGCAGTAGGCATCGGTGTGGGCTTCCTCGCCCTCCGCTGCTTCCTCCTGCTGTTGCCCGAACATTTTCTCCCGGTCACGGGCGTTCCCCTCGACGGTCGCGTGATGGGTTTCACCCTCGCCGTGTCGTTGTTCACCAGCATCCTGTTCGGCATGCTCCCGGCGCTCGCCGCGCGCAACGTGGACCTGCGCTCGTCAATGACCAGCCGCGCGGTGGCAGGCGGCGGCAGCCAACGCCTGCGCCAGGGATTGATCGCCGGCGAGGTCGCCCTCACCGTCGTGCTGCTGGCTGCTTCCGGCCTGCTCATCCGCACGCTCGTCCATTTAGAGACGCTGCCGCCAGGATTCAACTCCAACGGAGTAATGACCGCAAAAGCCTCGCTCGACGACCGCCGCTTCTACGACCCCGAAGTCTTCAGAAAATTATTGGACGAAAGCACCGCGGCCATGCGGCAGATTCCCGGCGTGCAGAACGCCGCAGTGGGAATGAGCCTGCCGTACGAGCGTACTTTGAACGACGGGGTCATCCTCAGTGACGGCAGGGAGGCCGGGCAGCAGGATCAGACGGATGTGGTCTACGTTACCCCTGGATATTTCGGCACATTGCAAATGCCTCTGAGTGCTGGGCGAGTTCTCAGCGAAGGCGACGGGCCAGATCGACAGCACGTGGTGGTGGTGAACGAAGCGTTCGCTCGCAAGTTCTACGGAGGAACCAGTCCGGTGGGCCGCTACATCAATAAAGATACGCTGATCGTCGGCGAGGTAGCCGATGTTTCCGTTTCCTCCGGTCTGTACGAGGGCGCTCCACTCATGAGCGAGCAGACCATGTACATTCCTGCCGCACAGGTAGATCCGCAGTCACTTGCACTGCTTCACGTCTGGTTCCAGCCGAGTTGGATTGTCCGCGCGGCAGGCCCGGTCGATGGGCTCACCGCGCAGATGCAACGCGCGCTGGCGAGTGTCGATCCCAATCTGCCTTTCTCGGGCTTCTACAGCATGCGCGATCTGCTGGCGAAGACACTGGCGACGCAGCGTGTCGAAGTAGCACTTCTGAGCGCGATGGCGGCTCTGGCCCTACTGCTGAGTGCGGTCGGCATTTTTGCGCTGGTTTCCAACATGGTGGCGCAGAGGACGCGCGAAATTGGCATCCGCATGGCTCTCGGCTCGACCGTACGTCAGGCAATGGTGCAGATCGGCCGCTGCGGCGCGGGCGCTTCGGTGTTGGGCCTTGTTCTGGGATTGACCCTTTGCGTGGGAGCTCTGCGAGTGATGCGCAGCGTGCTCTATGGGGTAGGCGTCTACGACGCCCCCACAATCGTCACAGTCATCTTGACGTTGGCATCTGTAACTCTCATTGCCACTGCCGTGCCAACTCTCCGGATTGCAAGAATCGATCCTGCAAAGACGCTGCGGGATGAATAGGACAACGACTTCGCTTTCCTAAAACGTGCAGGCCTTTCGCGGAATATTGAGGAAGGCGTCGCTGTTGTTCCCCCAGGTTGCAGTCTTCGGATATCATGGCCTCCCCGTGACCTTAACGAAGGAATCCGCCCCGAGTTCGCGCCGCCGCGCGCGGCGCGACATCCTGCTCTACGGTATGTGCGGCGGTCTGCTCATCGCGGTCCTGAAACTGACCGAGTACCGCTTCCTGGTG
>QHYO01000054.1 GCA_003224135.1 Acidobacteriota bacterium
GCGTGAGGCCGCACTCAAGCCATCGCCGCGCACCAAGGCAGCGACGAATTTCGGCAGGTCGGAAATCGTGGTGTCCATCGAGCCCGCCGCGCGTACCTTGCTGCGCTGGTCATGTTCCTGCGGCTGGCCTTGGTCGTTCCAGCCATCGGCGAGATTTGCGATGAAATCCTCACGCCACGCCAGGCTTGTGCGGGTCATGCCCAGCCGGTCGAAATTGGCCTTGGTCAGATCGCCGACATCGCGCCCCAACCCCTGCATCTTGCGTCCGTGTTCGATGACGAATTGCATCAGGATGAAACCTTCGCCCGAATAGCTGTAGCGCGTGCCAAGTTCGAAATGGAGGTGCAGTTTCTGGTCGGGTTCGATGAACCAGAAGTTGCTGAAGCCGGTCGAATGGGTCAGGCACATACGCGGCGTGAGCTTCTCCCAGCGCGAATCTTCGGCTAGATCCTCGTATGGCCCGTACTTGTCCGGGAAAACGGGATCGCGGCCATAGCTTGGCAGCGCCTTGTCGAGATCGTGCTTTATGGGTGTGTCGAGGTTGAGCTTGCCCTGATCGACCAGTTGCATCACCGTGTATGCAAACACCGTCTTGGTGAGCGACGCGCCGTACATGACAGTGTCCGTGGTCAGCGGATCTCCCTTGGCGTTACGGATGCCGTAGGCGTGGAGATAGCCGACCTGGCCGTGATCCAGGACCGCAACTGCCATGTCCCTGGCGCGGGTGTGCGTCATGATCTTGCGAACTTCGGCGCCGATGGCGGCACCGTTGGGTATCGTTTGTGCGGCAACCGCGATAGGAAGGCCGAAGGCGGTGAAAAGCACAGCCAAAAGCGAAAGAGCCTTCTTCCGCGTTCTCATGGTGGCAGTCCTTTCCAGGACCGGATCCTGACTGGGTCATTTTTCCACGAAAGTATACCCTCCGGCTGGTTAGAGTTACGCACCAGGGTCTGGGAAAGTTCTGGGAGTGCCTTTGCGAGCATGCGCGAAATCGACGGTCTAAAAGAAGCGACGTAAGGCTTCTTGGCTTCGAAAACAATGGGTAAACTCTATTGCAAATGTTTTTGCCAAGGCTGCTAAGATAAGACTCCCCAGACCAGCATGAACACCGGCTCCATTCCTCCGATTCTGCCAGGCGAGATGCCACCTCCTGGAGCTGTCTCCTCGCTCACGCGTTTTCGCGATTCCGTCGCCGACTCTCTCTTTTTCATGTCCCGCACTTTTCCGAAACTTCTTACCCTCCGCTCGAGCCCCAGCGCCTGGACGGGATTCAGAATTCTTCTCGGCGCAATCGGCGCGGGGCTGGTGGTTCTCCCGCTGAGCTTGTGGAACGCGTGGGCCTTTGCGATCGTCGGCCTCGCATTGTTTATGCTGGCGGTGCTTCTGCCGCCACTGCGCCAGGATCGCGGCACGCCGCAAGTAATCGAACAACTCGGAGCGTATCTCGTACTCGATGCTGGCCGCTTTTCTTCCGGTACGGAACAATCTCCGTCGGTAAATTTTTATTTATCGCCCACTCGAATCTGGGCGCTCGATGATCAACTCCGTCCGGTGGTGGTAATTCCCGCCGGCGAAATTTCCATGGCCACGGCGTTCCCTTCGCAGAGCGATTGGATCCTCCGCGTGCGCTGGCTGGAAAATTCCGCGGAATTTGTTTTTGACGGGTTGTTTGCGGAACGCCGCGCGCGCATCGCGGAAGCGGGGTTGCGCCACCTGGTCCAACAGGCGGAACCGTCGCACAACCGCGCAAAGGCCGCCGGAGCCTGATGCCAATCTGGGCAATCGTAAAAAATTCTGCTTTCCCGATTGTGCTGCGAACTGTGGCACAATTTATGCATGGCGCGCGGCTGGGACTCAAAAGATGTTGAATCTCAGGTAGCGAGCAGGGAGAACATGGCAGCACCAGGAAAAGCTCAGAAAGCTCAGGACCAATTGGAAAAAGATCGCGAACGTGCGAATATCGAACTCTCGCGCAAACACATTCTCAACGACCTGGAAACAGCTACACACCCGAATCACAAAAAAACTCTCGAAGCAGCGCTTGCGCATCTGGATCAGAAACTGGAACAACTCAAGTAAGATTTGTTTCTGGAAGTTGGTTTGAGAAACTTTCGTGGGAATTCTCAAGAAGCATCGCGGAAACTTTTCCCTTTCAAAAACAAACCTCCAATTCATTCCGTAAAGACCACTCCTACCGCGCTGTGTCCTTTTTCCTCGCTCGAATCGATTCGCACCACGTAGCCTCGCAGCTTCATCACTTTCGCGCCATCCACTCCGGGAGTTTCCATCGTGACGTGCAACTCCGATTGCAGACGCGGGCAGTGCTGCATCAAAATCAGCGCGCCCTGCAATGCTAAATCGCGCACCACAGTTTCCTCCTCGAACGCGTGTCCGCCTTCGGTGATGCCGCTCACTCGCGCGCGGAAATGCGCTTCACGACGCAACGCCGTCCGCGTTACCGGCATGTGCGCCTCGAGCGTTCCGTCCGCGGAGCCGAGTTTGATCACCATGCCTTCGCTTGCCGCAAACACGGAATCAAATTCCTCCCGCGCCTGGCGGAGTAAACCGTCCACCATGCGATCTGTAGAATCTGGATCGTGGTGGAACAGCACCAAAGTTTTTGCTCCCGCATCGCGCGCAACCTTCACGCCTTCGCGCCAGGAAGAATGCCCCCAACCCTTACGGGTTGACGCCAGTTGCTCCGGCGTGTATTGCGCGTCGTTTATAAAAATGTCCGCGCCCGCCGCGAGTTCGCGCAACTCTTCATCCAGTTTCGGATCGCCGGGCTCGTTGTCCGTGGCATAAACAACCGTGCCGCCAGGAGTTTCAATGCGAAAGCCGAGGCACCCTTGAGGGTGGTTGATGTGCCGTGCAGTAATTTTGTTTTCGCCAACGGTAAAGGAGTCGCCGCCGCCGACTTCCATGAATTTTTTTTTCGCGGTCATGGCGGACATGTTCACTGGGAAATAGGGCATCGCCATTTGCGTTTCGAAAACTTGCTTCAAGCTGTCGCGCCCGAGATGTTTGGAACGAAAGCTGTAGAAGTGAAATGCATTATTTTCGGCATACAACGGCGCGAAAAAGGGAACTCCTTGAATGTGATCCCAGTGATAGTGAGTAACTAAGATGTGTGTTTCCGGATTTCGCACGCCGGATGCAATCGCGCCGGCTGCAGGCGCGGTCCAGCGGCTGCCGAGAACGCGAAGACCGGTGCCGCAATCAAGAATAAACTGCGTGCCATCGGGAGCAGTGAGTTCAAGACACGGGGTGTTACCGCCATAGCGCCACGTCGCAGGATCCACGGTTGGCGTGGAGCCGCGAACGCCCCAGAAGCTGAGTTTTGTGACTGGGCCACTCATCATTTACCTGGATTGGGCGCCTGGCTTCGTATCCCCGTAAAGCTGGCCTCGCGCTCAACACACGCTATTACGCGAGGCTGCTCTGATACTCGCAGCGGCGGGAAGGAGCGTCAATTGATTCGCGGAGGCGACGTGTCAAACTGCGTAATAAGGGCTGGCCGATGACGCAGAGGAAACGCGCGGCAGGACCGTGAGCGCGGTTACGATAGGCGGGTACAATAGCGAAGATGGGCGATCATTCTCACAACCACGGCGACGGCAAAGGCCACGGACTTGCGAACGTCCAGGATGATCTGAAGGGGCGCGCTCACCGCAGTGGGCATGACCATGGCGGTCATGCTGGTCACGCACATCCGCCCATGCAGCCGTCGGTGCTGGCTTGGGCGATGGCAGCGACGCTTGGCCTGGTGGTTGCGGAAATATTTGGCGGCCTGCTCGGACGCAGCGTCGCGCTGCTGAATGACGCGGTGCACAATCTCTCTGATGTGCCGGCACTGGGAATTTCCTGGATCGCCATGCGCTGGGCGCAGCGGCCCGCAGACAGCGAAAAAACTTACGGATACCGCAGAGCGGGTGTGCTGGCTGCATTTACGAACGCAGTGCTGTTGGTGATTCTGTCGTTGTGGCTGGGATGGGAAGCGATCGGGAGGCTGCGCGCGCCGGTGAATGTTGTTGAATCCTGGATGATCTGGACTTCGGTGGCGGCACTTGCCGTGAACGGCGGAATCACACTGGCGCTGGTGCGTGGTCGAAACGATTTAAATTTGCGCAGCATTCTGGTGCACAACTTTGGCGACGCACTTTCGAACATTGCCATCATCGCCGGCGCGGTCGCGATCGGCTACACGGGCTGGCGATGGATCGATCCGGTGCTTGGGCTCGCCATCGGCTTGTTGGTTTTATGGTCGAGCA
>QHYO01000481.1 GCA_003224135.1 Acidobacteriota bacterium
GCTTGGCAAGCTGGCTCTTATCGTTGGCAGATTGTTCGCAGCGTCCTTGACCACTTTGTTTGTCCGTTCGATTTTCCTGCTGATGAAGTGGACTTCGTGGCGCGTGCGTGCCAGTTGGCTGTGCAGCTCACAAACCTGCTGCAGGGCGTCCCGGATCTGATCGAAGTATTCTTTGTGCGGAGAAGTCCGGCCCTCGCTTTCGTTGCTTTCCAGCGACGGCTGGGCACCAGCGATCAACCCGTTCACTCGGTCACGCAGCATATCAAGTCGGTAGCGGGCTTCAAGGGCGGTCGGGTCCTTATCGACTGCTTGATCTCTGGCGGCAATCGGGCCTAGCCGGTTGAAGAAACTATGCCGTCCCCAGGTGCCTGGCCCGACGAAGCTCAAATACGCCTCTTCGAAGCTCTGAGCATCCCGAAGTTGCTTTGTGACGCTTTCGGCCGATTCTCCTTCAATGAGTCCCCACCTTGAATACTGCAAACCAGCTGCGTAGTCTGGGATGCGAACTCCATCCTGGTAAAGCCAAATCTGCCATCGCTTATATTTTGCACGTGCAAGAGTCTCGTCCGCGAGTTGA
>QHYO01000484.1:0-861 GCA_003224135.1 Acidobacteriota bacterium
GTCGGCGAAGTAGCGGATTGCGTCGCGGAGTGTTTTGGGCTTGTTCATGGGCGTCTCTCACTCATAGAAATATAGCAGAGACGTGTTGGTTAGTCATCTATATTATTGCCTTCGTAAGTATTGAATCTAAAGGAGTTGCGTGGCGCGATTCTCCGGAAGAAAACGCGATGGACATGCGACACCGGGCGCCTTCTTGCCTAAGCCCAGCTAATGGAAATCCCAAGCGTTCCGCATTAGGATTGGGTCATGGTCGCACCATAGTGCACAAACGAAAAATCATCGTCCGCATCGCCGCGAGTGCCGACGGCTTTATTTCGCGGCCCGACGACTCCGCTGACTGGCTCGTCCGTCCGCGTGAGGAGGGCAACTACGGGAGGAGTTCATTCTATAAATCGATCGACACGATCCTGTGGTGCAGGAAGACGTGCGATATGGCACTCGACTTTCGAGGCAGACTGCGCGTGAACACAAGTTCTTGACTCTTGTATCGAAGGCCGCCGCCCTCACGCCTTTCTTTTGTCAATCACCAGCGCCGCCGGGCGTGGAGTTCGTGAACGAACCAATCAAAGCGTTCGCGACCCGTTTGCGGCGGAAAAAGGGAAAAGACACCTGGATGATGGGTGGCGCCGGCATCATTACGTCATTTCTCGATGAACGAGAGATCGATGAGTTCATCATTCCAACTGATTCCCATATTTATAGGCGAAGGCATTCCATTGATCGCGCCCGGCCGTCGCGCCGTGCCATTAAAACTGCTCTCCTGCAGCAAGTTCATAGACGGCGTGGTCAAGCTGCACTATGCGTGCCGTGAGTAATCTCACAGCCTGTGGTGAACGCCGGCTATTTGGATTTGTTACCTGA
>QHYO01000484.1:886-8562 GCA_003224135.1 Acidobacteriota bacterium
GTGAAGTGATGGACGACGGGTGGTAACCGAAAGTAGGTGGTTGCTCTTCGCGTGCAACTCCCCATTCCAGTTTGGATCTGCCGCTCTACCAATTGTCTTCGATGGTGGCAGTGATGGGGATGGTTAGGCGTGGGAACTCGGGGTCGTTGGTGTCGATCACGAGAACGCGTGTCGTCGGCCCTGCCTTCAGTCTCTCCGGAACAACGGACAACCGGACCTCGTAGTGGAAGTGGAAGGAAAAGAAGAGCACGATCCCGACAGGAGTGGGGACGAGATATATATCGTACCCGACAACGGAAACTGCAAGACCCACACGCTGAATCGGCATCTGGGCACCCAAATTGCGAGTGCCCGAGGGTCAGTAAATTGAGCCGCCGGACTGAGTGGAACTCAGGACGCCGGCGTTGGCGGAGACGGTGTAGGTAACACCGCCGGTGCCAGTCCATGTTGCGAGATTGAATGTGCCAGTCGAATTGATTCTGTAGACGGCGATGTTTTGGTAGGTGAGCGGCGTTTTGGTTTGACAGAGTTCTGGTGCGCCGGGGGCTTGCATGAAGTAGACGGTGCTATTGCCGACTACCGTGCCGTGGCCCGAGGCGTCGATCAGCAGCGCAGTCTGTTCATCAATGGCGATATCGCGGGGAGTGCTGGACCACCCATTCAGAAAAACGCGGCACATGAATGCAAGGTCGCGGCCCATGCGATCGCGGGTGACGAAATGCGGATCGTCGAGGAGTCCGTGCAGGATGGAAATATTCACGAAGTCGCGGTCTAGCGTGATGTAACGACTGAACGGATCAGCAAGCGCCTGACTCGACGTAACGCCCTGGCTTGCTAGCGCTGAGTAGAGAAATTCCGACAGCACATTCATCCCAGCGCTGGTGCCGCCGATGGGCGCGCCGCGTGCGATCAGGTTGTTCAGCTCGGTTTCGACCGGAGTGCCTTTCCAGAAGTTTATGTAGTTGGACTGGTCGCCGCCCGCGATCCATAGGGCCTCGGCTTTTTGGATTGCGTTGACCACAAAGGGATCGCTTGCCGCGGTGCGATTTGGAATGATCAAGGTCGCGACGGAGTTTTCGTTCGGACAAAGCGATTGGATATAAGGGTTGTACGCGTCAGTGCCGATCGCGCGAATCACCAGAAAATCTCCGCCGCCGCTACGTTGGCACATCCACTGGAATGCGGCGTCGACATCGGTGCCGCCGCCCATCAGCACGGTTCCGGGCGTGGTCACGGTGGAAGTGTCATTCGCGCTGCCAACGCGAAAATACGAATATTGCTTGGCAGCGAAGGCAGGGAATGCGGCGAAAAGCGCGCAAAGAAATGCGGCGAAACCTTTCATAGCGGATCTCCAAACGAATTTTGTTTGACCTACGTTTTCGGGCGCAGGACCTGCAAAACGGCCAGATTGTACACCGGTTCGCTCGTTGTTGAGTGCAAATTGCTTGAGGCCAACCGGTTGTATGCAAATCGAGGCGTACTTTCAGCGCGAGGATTGGTATGCTGCACGAATGCGTTTCGCTCTGGTCATTCTAATTTTTAGTAGTTCCGCATTCGCGCAAACAGCTCTTCAGCAGAAGATCAGCGTCATCGCAGCCGATGCCCGCGGAAAAGTTTCTGTTGCGTGTTCGCTGCCGGGCTCGGATCTTAACTGCGATTTGAATCCGCATACGCGTCCGCCGATGCAATCGGTTTTCAAACTTCCACTGGTGATGACCTCGCTTCACCTGATCGAAGAGCGTAAGTTTTCGCTGGATCAGCCAGTGCGATTTTTGCCGAGCGATCGGATTCTGCCGCACACGCATAGTCCTTTGCAGGATAAATATCCCGAAGCGAATGTTGACATTCCGTTGCGCGAACTACTGCGACTTGCAGTGTCTCTTAGCGACAACAGCGCCGCCGACTTGGTGCTGCGAGTGATTGGTGGGCCAGAGGTTGTACAGCGCTATATGAATTCCATCGGGGTTGACGGATTTCAACTGAAGGATGGAGAGCGTGGATTGCATGGGGACGTTGCTGCTCAATACCGGAATTGGTTTGAACCAGCTTCGGCGGTGAAATTGCTTCGGCGCATCAGCGATGATTCGCCGCTTTCGGCGGAGCACACCGCACTTCTGCTCGCATGGATGAAGGATACGCCCACGGGTGCGCACCGCATCAAAGGCGAACTGCCAGAGGGAACAAATGTAATGCACAAGTCAGGCACGTCGGGATCCGGGAACGGAGTGGCGTACGCGACGAACGATATTGGGTTGATTGCTTTGCCGAATGGACGGCGCTTGGCAATTGCTATTTTTGTGACGGACGCTGCGGCCGATGATGCCACGCGCGACGCGGTCATCGCGCGGATCGCAAAGGCTGCGTATGACACGGCTATGGTTGCTCGTCAATGATCGACGCACCTTCGCCACGAAGCCGGGCTGTCGATGTCTGCTCTGAATAGACTGAAGAGAAAATGCAGACAGGTTGGAGCCCGCCACTACAAAAGCAAAGGGCGCAGGCGGAAAGAAGAATGAATCCTTAAAACCTAGCTGAGATTGAAAGGGAAATAAGGCGGCCAGGCCGGAAGGCTGTGGGTGCCTTCCGGCCTTTTGCGCTCTATGGAAGGAGCACTGGCGTTAGCCGGTGCTTATCGTGCGGTGGCGGCTGCCGCGCGCACATTATGTCTGGAGGAGTTCTCCACGGGGAGGGTTTGAACGGTGGGATTTCCATTCAGGAGAGGACTCATCTTCGCAGCAATTTCCGGGAACACAGTGTTGTCGTAGTTATCGACGTCGGAACGATTCTGCCAAAGCGTAGTGCAGGAGAATTGTCCCGAGTTGGGATCAAGAGCTTCGATGTTGTCCACGAAACCCGGTTGAGATTGAACCTTTGGCAGAAGCGTGTTGTTCAACAAGGAGCGAAATTCGGCGACCTTGGATGGTGCGACAGTGCAAGTGATAATGCGAGCGATCATGAGCTGCCTCCTTTGGCGAGCAAAATCAGGACGAGCCGTGGGGGGGATGGTGCACGGGGGCGTAGTGTAACGGGAACGCTAGCGCTGCGGGAGCGCCGGGTCAAGAGTACTTTTTGCATTGGGCGAAAATAAAAATGCCGGGCGAGAGTACGTTGACACATTTTAATGTGGACGGTATCGTGCCGAGCGCGGTTCCGTTGGATATTTCGCTGTGCTGACCTGAATCAGGAGCGAGTTCATGAATAACAGTTGGCGACGCGCGGTACTTCGTGCGGCGACATGTGGCGCGATTGGAATTGTTTTGGTGCCGGGAGGATACCGGGTCCGCGCGCAGGAAACGGAAGACGCAGCCGCCAAGGAAGCAGTGAAGTCAGCGGCAGAAATACGTGCGCGATACACGAAATATGAATTCCGAATTCCCATGCGTGATGGCGCGAAGCTGTTTACGGCTGTATATTTGCCGAAAGATGCGGCACCGTCAAAAAAGTATCCATTTCTGATTGAACGCACGCCTTACAGCGTCCGCCCATACGGGGCGGATAATTATCCAAAACGTCTTGGCCCTGCGCGAAGCTTCGTTGCAGACGGCTTCATTTTTGTTTACCAGGACGTTCGCGGCCGTTTTCAGAGCGAAGGCAAGTTCATCGAAGTGACGCCGCATAAGGAAGTAAAAAAGGGGACGCAGGACGTCGACGAGAGCACCGACACGTACGATACGATCGACTGGCTCTTGAAAAACGTTCCCAACAACAATGGCAAGGCCGGAATTTACGGGATTTCTTATCCGGGATTTTATGCGGCGGCCGGGATGCCGGACTCGCATCCGGCATTGAAAGCGTGCTCGCCGCAGGCTCCCGTAACGGACCTTTATATGGGTGACGACGCGTACCACAACGGTGCGTTTATGCTTGAGGCGAATTTCGGCTTCTACACATTTTTCAAGCCTCGCGCGGGACTCGAATATCCGCCGAAGGCGTGGGACAACTTCGACTATGGCACAAACGATGGCTACGATTTTTATCTGGCGATGGGACCGCTTTCGAACGCGAAGAAGCTCTATCTGAAAGACTCCAATTTTTACTGGGATGATCAGGTGCGACATCCGAACTACGACGAATTCTGGAAGAGCCGCAACATTTCAGCGCACATGAAGAATGTGCATTGCGCGGTGATGACCGTGGGTGGTCTGTTTGACGCGGAAGACCTGCAAGGGCCCTACAAGATTTTTAATTCGGTTGCGACGATGAGTCCAGACACGCCAAATCGCATCGTCGAAGGCCCGTGGGTGCACGGAGGCTGGGCGTATACCAATGGCGACCATCTGGGTCCCGTAAATTTTGCTGGAGACAATTCTGCGTACTTTAACGACCAGGTGCTGCTTCCGTTCTTTCAACAGTACTTAAAGGATGCCGGAGACGCGAAGCTGCCGAGCGCGCTGATCTTTGAAACTGGAACGAATGTATGGCGACGCTACGAGACGTGGCCACCAAAGAATACGCAGACGAAGACTCTCTTTCTTCAAAGCGGCGGGACGCTCACCTTCGAGCCTGCGAACGAGAAGCCCGGCTACGATGAATATGTCAGCGATCCGAGTCACCCGATCCCGTTCGTCGAAACGCAAAGTACGAGCGTGCCGCAAACTTACATGGACGCAGATCAGCGCTTCGCCTCTAAACGGCCTGATGTGGAGGTCTATCAGACGGAGCCGCTCGAGGAAGATATAACTGTGACCGGATCTGTCTCGCCGAAGCTGTGGGTTTCCAGTTCAGGAACGGACTCTGATTTCGTCGTGAAGCTGATTGACGTTTACCCCATGAATTATCCGGACCCGGTGCCGAATCCCAGGGATGTGCACATGGGTGGATACCAGCAGTTGGTCCGAGGCGAGCCGTTCCGTGCGAAATTTCGCAACAGTTTTGAGAAGCCGGAGCCGCTTCAGTCCAACAAGCCCACCGCCATACATTTCGATTTGCCCAGCATCAACCACACATTTCGTCGCGGCCATCGCATCATGGTGCAGATTCAAAGCACCTGGTTTCCGTTGATTGACCGGAACCCGCAAAAATTTTTGAATATTCCCGATGCCAAGCCAGAAGATTTTCAAAAGGCCACGCAGCGCGTCTACCGCGGCGGGGAGCACGCGTCGGCGATCGTTTTGCCGGTGCTGAAATAAGAGTTTCTTGCGTTGACAGCGCTACGCTGCTTTTTTGGTCCAGGCACCGAGAATGGCGCCCATCACGCAAAGTCCCGCGAGCGGATAAAATTGGTTGATCGCGAAAAGCTGCCACGGTCGCAGCTCGTACATGTAGGTGGTATAGGTGATGGGGCCCACAAAACCAATCCAGAGCAAGGTGCCAAGAGCTGCGCCGCGCGCGGCGGTTGTGGCATTCCTCCAAAGGCAGAGCTGCGCGAGCACATACGCGATCAGCAAATTCAGCAGAAAACTTACAACGTATGGCAGCACTGGATTCGCGCTGCGAGCTTGCTCCACGGTCATATGTTCCAGCGCCATCCATGGTTTTGCGAAAAGCACGCCGAACCAGAGGGCGCCCATAATCCAATAAACGACTGCGGCAACGATCACAGCAGGGTAGTTCGTTTTCACGGGCGCTCCTTGTTAGATAAGACTTGAACAGGATTTGCAGGCCACTCCCCAGAAAATCTACTATGGAGCCGCCACAGGATTGCGCAGAGTCTGCGTTCGGCGGCAAGGAATGTCAAGGACGAAACAAAAAGTGAAGAAGAGGAAAGTAATCCATTTTGTCTCACGGGAAGAATTCCGGAAATGGCTCGCGAAGAACCACGCAGCGGCCACGGAATTGTTCGTGAGTTTCTACAAGAAACACACCGGAAAAGCTGGATCCACCTACGGCGAAGCCGTGGAAGAAGCCTTGTGCTATGGCTGGATTGACGGCCTGAAGAAGCGAGTGGACGACGAAAAATTCATGCACCGGTTTTCGCCGCGTAAGGCGACGAGCACCTGGAGCGGAATCAATGTGCAACGGGCGATAGCGCTGATAGACGCCGGCAAAATGGCGCGGCTCCCGGACTTAAGGCATTCGAGGCGCGTGAAGCGAAGCGAACAGGAATTTACACCTACGAACAGGAACGCCCTGGTCTAAGTGCAATCGACAAAAAGCGGTTTATGAAGAACGCCAAAGCTTGGAAGTTTTTCGCGAACCAGCCGCCGGGCTACCAGAGACTTGCCGGCTTCTGGGTATCGAGGGCCAAACGAGAAGAGACCCGGCTGCGTCGTCTTGCAAGGCTTATCAAGGATTCCAAGGGCGGACGGCGGCTGAATATGATGTCTCCGAAGGTCGACCCGTAACGATTGCAAAGCGATTCGGGGAAAAATATTACGCGCGCGCCTTGTCAATCATCTCGTCCCAAATTCTCTTGGATTTCAGAATCAACTCGACCAGCTCGCGCGCCGCGCCCTTACCGCCGTTTCGTACCGTGGTGTAGTGCGCCGCGTGCTTCACTTCTGGAGCGGCATTGCCGACGGCTACCGCGAGTCCCACTCGCCTCATGACGGTCAAGTCGGGCAAATCGTCGCCGAGGTAGGCGACCTCGTCTTCCCTAACCCCTGCTTTTTTCAAGATTTCTTCATACGCCGGGATCTTCTGGGCCTGTTTTTCGTAGACAAATTCCACGTTTAGTTCATTCATACGTCGGCGTAACGCGGCGCTTTCGCGGCCGGTAATCACTCCCATACGCAAACCGGCGGTGCGGCCAAGCGTAAGGCCCTGGCCGTCGTGCGCATCGAACGTTTTGATTTCAAGCGCGGAGCCGTCCGGCTGCGAAAGCAGCGTCACACTGCCGTCAGTGATTGTCCCGTCCACATCCATCAGCATCACTTTGATTTTTGCTGCGCGCTTTTTGAGGGCGGGAGAGATTTTTGGAGAACGGGACACGCGAACCTCCGGCTAATGAAGTAAGCCAGCAGTGTAACAAAATCAGGTTCGCGACTGAGGAGTCGAAGGTTCTCCAGGATGGCGGGAAAGCCGTCAGGGACACAACTCGTTATTGCGAATCGTTATTCTGAAGAAACGCGCTTGACCTTAAAGCGGCTTCCCGAGCTGGAATATGTGAATCCAGCTCCATCTTCATCTACCACGATGCGCGCCCAGAACTGCCGGTCTATGAATTCGGTGGGAGAAACGGGAATCAGAGCCGATTTGAGATTGTTTCCCCAGTCCAGGACCGGCTCCTTCCCTTCGATACGAATCCGCACCTCCGCGTTCGGCTGAAAGAAGGTTTGATCGAAGCGGTAGGCTCCTACGACGCTGTGCAATTTGTCCGCCGCAACGTCAACGCGAGTCACGGAAGCGGGCGCAGCAATTTGCTCCCCGAGTGCAATTGCGGCCAAGTCGTCTGCAATTGGCGATTGCGAGACAGGCGAGTAGGAATTGCTCAGGACAATCACCGTGAGGTCTTTTTCCGGGTAGTACTCTAGAGAAGACATGAAACCCGGACTACGCCCATTGCTTGCAACCGCAAGAAGGCTGTGCTTTTTGCGGACAAACCATCCGTAATTGTTGCCTGGTTTTTCTGTCCACAATTCACTAACGGCCTGCCTAGGGAGCAGTCGGCCCTCGCCGTATGCGCGCACGAACTTCAATAGGTCGGACGTAGTGGAATAGAGCGAGCCGTTGCCTGTCTTCGCGGACCAGTCGATATACGGGGATCGTTCGAGGTCGGCGACTCCCCTGGGCTGATA
>QHYO01000483.1 GCA_003224135.1 Acidobacteriota bacterium
CACTGTGCCAGAATCCAGCAACCTCTTTTTCAACCGTCCGCTGCAACAGAAGCGCGAATGTCTGATCCTTCGATTCTGGCAGGTCTGCTTCCCAGCTCCCAGAAAATGATTGGCCCTTGGCCGTCCGAGCTTTCCAGGTTCCTTGCCAGTGCAAGCCCGTTTTCCTTGCCGACCACGTTCCCTCCAGCATGACTTCGCCGGTGTCGTTGACAAGCGTCCAGGAACCTTGCGATTGATTGGGGCCGCGCCGCGAAGTCTCAGCGGACCATGTCCCACGGAAGATCTGAGATGGTCCGGCTGTCGCTGTCCACGTCCCATACAGCACACCGCCAGCCTCCTGAGCGAGGGCGCATTGAGTGAAGAGTAGAAAAACGAGCAGCCGGTGAGTTGTGAAGCGGGAAATCATTTGTTTCTCGTGTTCTCCAAAAAATTGAAAACTCCGTCTCCCTTACTGCCGATTCTATCCCGCCCAGATCAACTCGGCGATGGTGTCACGATTCGCTGTGCTACGCGTAGCAAGGCAATGCAGGTGGCAAGTTCCAAAGCATGAGGCTAACCGCTAGAAAATGAAAAAATGCTCTGCGGACACGCCAGAGCGTTCAACAATCCCTCGAAAAAGCACGCGCGCAGTCGCCGGACCGTTCCCTCGCCAATACCTAACTGCTCTGCGATCCTCGCCCATGAGCCGGATCTTGGAGATCTCCGTCTCGAAACCATCGTCGCAGGTGATAGAATCTGTGCCGGATCGATCCCGACAAAATGGAATGGATGTAGTCACAACAAAGGCTCCAGTCTTTTTATCAACAACGTCGCAAAGTGGGAGAGTTTCGCTTCGAAGCTAATGAAAGAACCTGGCGAGAAAGGCGAACGTTGGGCCGTTGTCGGCCTGTTGCTTTGGAGTGCCGTTATATTGCTGATCTTTTACCTCGTGGGACATTTCATCTTTAGCCTGAAAAATTCGTGATTTTAGAACGCGAAAGGCCTCCCCTATGGTACAAATCCGTTGTTCACGCGGGTTCGATACCAAGAAAGAGGCCTTCGCTTGTCCGAACATACCACGACAGAGTGTTTGCTCTTCCCAGATATTTTTGATCGACCGGTGGTCGCGAAATTTGATCAACGGCAGAGCAGTTCCGATGGCGGAGCAATTCTCCTCAAGGCCGCCGAGCAGCGGTTAGGCCTGACAGCGGCATTGGCGGCTGGTCTGAGAGATGACCGGCAACCCGGTAAGGTGCAGCATGCATTGCGTGAGTTGATTACGCAGCGAGTCATGGCGCTCGCTTTGGGATACGAAGACGCCAACGATGCGGCACGGCTGGCATCCGATCCGATCCACAAGTTGCTGGTCGGTCGGGATCCCGTCGACGGCGAGGATCTGGCTTCGCAACCTACCCTGTCGCGCTTTGAAAATGCTCCGGATCGCAAGGAACTGTTGCGCATGACGGAAGCGTTGGCGGACTGCGTCATTGCACGACATCGTAAGCGTCTGCATGGTCGCGCCCGTCGCATCACCATCGATATGGATCCCACCGACGACCCCACGCACGGCCAGCAACAGTTCACCTTTTTCAATCGCCACTACGATAGCTACTGTTACTTGCCGATGGTTTGTTTTCTCACCTTTAATGAGGAGGCGGAGCAGTACTTGGTGGCGGCGGTGTTGCGGCGTGGGAATGCGACTGGCTCGCTGGGTGCGCTGGGGATTCTACGCCGTCTGATTGCACGGGTGAGCGATGCCTTTCCCAAAGCGAAACTCCGGGTGCGACTCGACGGTGGCTTCGCGTCCGCGGAAGTTTTGGATTTTTTGGATTGCGAACCGAAAGTGGAATACCTCGTCAATATGGCCAGCAATGCGGTTTTGAAGCGTAAGGCGGAGTCGGCGATGAAGCGGGCTCGTCGTGCGTCGAAGATCTCAGATCAAACTGAACATGTCTATGGCGAGTGCCAATATGCTACCCGCAAGACTTGGCCGTGGAAACGCCGGGTCATCTACAAAGCCGAGGTGGTGCGCGCTGCGAACAAGGAACCGAAGGACAACCCGCGCTTCGTGGTCACAAACCTAAAACAGAGTCCGCAGTGGATTTACGAGAAGACTTACTGTCAGCGGGGCGACGTGGAAAACCGCATCAAGGAGCTACACGACGGCATGCAGATCGGCCGGACCA
>QHYO01000485.1 GCA_003224135.1 Acidobacteriota bacterium
CGCGACGGCAGTGCTTGCAGGCTGGGCCATGATAAATGCCTTCAGGTCATTCCACTGGCTGGCGGCGCTCGTATCGAGGGAGTCGTCAATCAGTATGGCAAGACCGAGGGCATCTCCTTTATCCCAGCCCGCGATCTGCTTTCTTTCTTTGTTTACAGTAAGTTGAACGTCATTTTTAGTTACAGAAGGCGGAGCGGCATCTTTCTTTCCGATGGCAGTGACTGTGATTGTGGTCTTACCGGGTGCAACAGGTCGAGGCGTTTCAGCCGGTACTGTTGCGGAGGATACAAGAGCCAGCGCGCCCAGCAGCATTGCCGTACGAATCCTAGCGTTCATGATTCTTTTACTCCCTTTCTTTGCTTCATTATGGTTAGATGCGGCGCGGGCTTTCCGGGTAATCCGTATATCATGCACGCACTTTACCTCACCAGAACTACCAATTGGACTATCAAATATGAAACCCCGGTCGACGGAAAAAGCTTCGGCGAGAGAAGCGAATTTTGACCTCTGCGTGATCGGCGGAGGGGCAACAGGCGCGGGATGCGCCCTGGACGCTCAACTACGCGGCTTGCACACTTTGCTTCTGGACGCCGGAGACTTTGCGGCGGCTGCCTCGAGCGCTTCGACCAAGCTCGTGCATGGTGGTGTGAGATACCTCGAACAGGCGGTCAAGAGCTTGAACCTCGAAGAATATCGCATGGTAAAAAGGGCGCTACATGAGCGGCTCTACATGCTGGCGAACGCGCCGCATCTGGCGCATCCGGCTCACTTCCTGGTGCCGGTATATTCGTGGACGAGAGCCGCTTACTATTTGGCCGGGATGAAGATGTACGACGCGGTGGCTGGGAAAAGCAACCTGTTTCCGAGCAGCTTCTTGTCGCGGAAAGAAACACTTCGGCGCATGCCAGGGTTGAAGGCGAGAGGTCTGCGCGGCGCGGTGTGTTATTCGGATGGCCAATTCGATGACGCGCGCTATGATCTGGCGCTCGTCGAAACCTTCACAAAGGTAGGCGGAACAGCCCTCAACTATAGCCGGCTTACAAGCTTCGACCGCGATAACAACGGCAAGCTTTCGAGCGCGAACGTGCGCGATGAATTGTCCGGAGAGCAGTTCACCGTCGCAGCGAACAAGTTTGTGAATGCTACCGGCACAGGAGCAGATAAAGTGCGGGCGCTCGCAAATCCCCTGCTTGCGGCCAGAATGCGGCCAAGCAAAGGAGTGCATCTGTTGTTTTCAGCGGAGACGTTTCCGGGAACGGACGCACTACTCGTGCCACAGACGGAAGACGGACGTGTGATCTTTGCGGTTCCCTGGCAGGAGCGCCTGCTCGTCGGCACGACCGACGACGAAGTAACTTCCGCAACGAAAATGATGGTGCAAAAAGACGAAGCTGATTATCTGCTGCGGCAACTGAATCCGTATCTGAACGTTCCCTTACGGCGCGAACAAGTGAAGAGTGGAATGGCCGGATTGCGGCCGCTGGTGGCGCAGCAGGGGCAAGTGGATACCAGCAAACTAGTTCGGGACCATGAAGTAGAACTCGACAGCTCAAGCGGGCTAATCAGCATACTGGGCGGCAAGTGGACCACACACCGACTGATGGCCGAGGACACGATCAACGCCGTGCAGCGCGAGAGGGGCGGGCCAGTTACTCCCTGTCTGACAAAACAGTATCCGCTGGCGGGTGCGACCGGTTACGACCAAGATTTCTCAAAAGGCATCGAAAAAGAGTATTCTCTCCCCGCTGATACGGCGCGACACCTTGCTGGGAAATTTGGTACGCGTGCGTCGAATATTTTGGAATTGCTACAAGAGAATCCGGCCTGGAAGGCTCGCATTGCCGAGCGACTACCGGTGATCCAGGCGGAAATTGTGTACTGCATCCGAAACGAAATGGCGGAAACGATCGAGGATCTGCTGGCGCGCCGCACCGGTGCGCAAATGTATGGCTGGAAGGATGCGATTGAAGCCACACCGGTGGTGGCTTCGCTGCTTGCGCGCGAGAAAGAGTGGGACTCGACACATACTGCCACGGCAGTAACAGGGTACTTGGCGAAGATTCGCGGATTTCTGCAGGAGCTCGAACTCGGCGAGGACTAGAAACGTGAAACGGTATATCGGAGCGATTGATCAGGGTACGACGAGTACAAGGTTTATGGTGTTCGATGCTGAAGCCCGTATTGTTGGCACAGCGCAGAAGGAGCATGAGCAGATCTATCCAAAGCCGGGCTGGGTAGAACACGATCCCGCCGAAATTATTTCGAGAACGCTAGAAGTCGCCGAAGAAGCAATGCGTAGGTGCGGAATTTCCGCAGCCGATCTGGCTGCGGTCGGGATCACGAACCAGCGGGAAACAACCGTCATTTGGGAAAAGAAAACAGGAAATGCAATCGCCAATGCCATCGTCTGGCAAGACACGCGCGTTGCGGATGAAGTGGGGCGTTACTCCGCGGATGGCGGGCAGAACCGTTTTCGTGAAGCGACGGGACTTCCCCTGAGCACGTACTTCAGCAGTTTGAAAGCGCGCTGGCTGCTCGACCATGTTGCGGGTGCGAGGCAGAAGGCAGCAGCAGGTGAACTACTGTTCGGGACGATCGATGCATTTCTTATTTGGCATCTCACAGGGGGTCCCGATAAAGGTATTCACGTTACGGATGTGACGAACGCCAGCCGGACGCAACTGTTCAATCTGAAGACGTTGCAGTGGGACCCAGCGCTGTTAGCTGCGTTTGACATTCCGGCAAGCATGCTGCCTGCGGTAAGGTCCAGCAGCGAAATCTATGGCGAAGCAACGGTAGCTGCGTTCGAAGGCGTGCCCATCGCAGGGATTCTTGGGGATCAGCAGGCTGCACTCGTCGGGCAAACGTGTTTTCAGCCGGGAGAAGTGAAAAACACCTACGGCACCGGGTGTTTTCTCCTGATGAACACAGGCGAACGGCTTGTGCCTTCGACCTGCGGTCTACTGACGACGGTAGCGTACAAGTTCGGCAAGGATCCCGCGCACTACGCGCTAGAAGGAAGCATCGCGATCACCGGAGCACTGGTGCAGTGGCTGCGCGACAATCTCGGGATGATCAACAAAAGCAGCGACATCGAAACCTTGGCCCGCACCGTGGAGGACAATGGAGACGTCTATTTTGTTCCGGCATTCAGCGGGCTCTACGCGCCTTACTGGAAAGATTCAGCGCGCGGAGTTGTTGCCGGATTGACGCGTTACGCAAATAA
>QHYO01000486.1:0-428 GCA_003224135.1 Acidobacteriota bacterium
CGCAAGCGTCAACAACAACAGCACGGGAACGACGGCGATAAACAGGTAGGCGACAATCAAGCGGTTCCGCAAACTCCATAGAAGACGATTCCGCCACCAGGACATGGCGCGAAATGAAAGATAGCCGGCGCTCAACAAACCAACGAACTTTGCAAAGCTGAAGAGTCCACCGAAATGACCGGAGATTGCCGCCGCCAGACCTACAACCACAAAAACGATTGCCGCAACGTCAGGCCAGGAAAGGCGCCGCCAGAGCTGTGAGAGATTGAGGCGAGTCGGAGTCATGTTGGGGCGCACGAAGAGAATACCTTACCCGTTGCGAGCCCGCATCACGAGGAGGAGAAAAATCCGTTCGAAAAATATCGAGGGAGTCAGGCCTCCCTCACTTGAAACGCTCAGGGCTGCGGCAGGTTGCGTACGCGGCTGTG
>QHYO01000486.1:527-3243 GCA_003224135.1 Acidobacteriota bacterium
CCAGGTGTGCGAAACGGTCTGGGCTGTTCGGGATTTTTGATCCGCAACATCGTTACCGCGATGCAGACGATCACGAACGCCAGCAGCGTGCCGATGTTCACCATCTTCCCGATTTGATCGATGGGGGTGACGCTGCCAACAATGGCTGCGAGCAGCCCGACAGCGATGGTGTTCTTGTAAGGCGTGCGGAACTTCGGATGAATCGCCGCAAAGAATTTCTTCGGCAGAAGGCCGTCATTGGCCATCGAATAGAGCACCCGCGTCTGGCCAAGAAGCATGACCAACATGACGCTGGTCAGGCCTGCCAGCGCACCGAGCGTAATCACGTGGGAGGCTGTGGTCAGCCCGCGATCCATGAAGGCGCGCGCGATGGGCGCTTCGATATTAATGTCCTGCCAACGCACCATTCCGGTGAGAATGCCAGCTACGCCGATGTACAGCGCAGTGCAGATCAGTAGCGAAACGATGATGCCTATCGGCAAGTCCCGCTGCGGATTCTTCGCTTCTTGTGCCGTAGTTGAAACTGCATCAAAGCCAATGTAAGCGAAGAAAATATACGCCGCGCCAGCCCCGATTCCACCGAATCCGTAAGGAGCGAAGCTGTGCCAATCGGTGCCCCAATTCGACGCATGCACGTATCTGCTGCCCAAGGCGAGAACGAAGAGAACCACCGAAACCTTGATGACCACGATCGTGGAATTGAATCTCGCGCTTTCTTTGATCCCGATGGCCAGAATTGCCGTGATGACCAGCGCGATCACAAAAGCGGGTAGGTTGAAGCCAATCTCAACCCCGAAAACCTTTGGCGCGTTTACAAGATCGTGGGCGCGCTGCGCCAACTCCGGAGAATGTGCCATTACCAAAGCGCTTACTTTGTCCAGGAAGGCTTGCGTTCCCGGAACGAGCGAAGGATCTAAAGCCTGCGCCATCTGACGCGCAACCATCTTTTCGGCGGTTTCCAACGCAGTCCAGTGATCGTAAGCAAGCCAGAGTGGCATTCGAATGTGAAAAATATCCAGAAGCTCGATGAAGTGGTTCGACCACCCAGATGAGACGGTGCTCGCACCCATCGCGTATTCAAGCGTCAAGTCCCAGCCGATAATCCACGCGAATAACTCTCCCAGCGTCGCGTATGCGTAGGTATAAGCGCTGCCCGCGAGTGGAATCATCGCGGCAAACTCCGCGTAGCACAGGGCCGCCAACGCGCAACCAATGCCCGAGAGCACGAACGAGAGTATCAGGCCCGGGCCGGCATAATGGGCTCCGAGTCCCGACAGCACAAAGATGCCGGCGCCAATCACCGCGCCGACTCCGAGGGCCGTCAACTGGAACGGACCGAGCGTCCTTTTCAGGCTGTGTTCGCCTGCTTCCTTAGCCTCATCAAGCAACAAGCTCATCGGCTTTTTTGCGAACAAGGGGTTGCCCATGCAACTCCTCCTTTGTGAAGATCGATTTGCCAGAAACGGTTAGCAGCCAAATTGGACTTGCCCATTGTAGGGGCGCGCCCTGTTGCCCCTACAATAAATTTTTCATGCGTTGTACGTCGTTTTTTTGCTTTGCCGCGACCACAGCCAGTAAATAGGCAGTCCCAACAATACAATCACAAGACTCCACCCGGCTGTCTCTGTTCTGTAAAACAACAAAACAATCAAAATCACCGACGCAGCCACGATGTACAAGAGCGGCACAATTGGATAGCCGAACGCCCTGTAGGGACGCTCCACGTCAGGCCGCTTCGCTCGCAGGACAAAGACACTCGCGATCGTCAGCACGTAAAACATCAGCGCAGCGAACACGACGTAGTCCAGCAGATTGCTGTAAAGATTGCCGTAGGTCACCACTCCGGCAGCGTCCGCGCGGCGCGTCCGCATCAAAATCAGCACCACGATCCAGACACACTGGTAGACCAACGCGGTGCCCGGTACGCCCTTCCTATTCAGTTTTCCGGTCGCGCGAAAGAAAAGCCGGTCTCTGGCCATCGCATAAGCCACACGTGACCCCGCTAGAATTAGGCCGTTGTTGCATCCAAACGTGGACACGACGATTGCGCCCGCCATCATCAGCGCGCCAACGGGTCCAAAAATGGCATTCAGAGCAGCCGTAGCGACACGATCGTCAGGAGCATTTTGAATTTGCGCGAGGGGCAGCGCAAATAGATAGGCCAGGTTGGCCAGGCAATAAAGCGTGATAACGATGATGGTGCCGAGCGCCATCGAAAGCGCCACGTCGCGTTTTGGATTCTTCACCTCAGCCGCTGTGAAGCCGATGTTGTTCCATGCATCCGCGGAGAAGAGCGAGCCCACCTGTGCCACGCCGAACGCGACAACCAGCCCCAAAAAGCCGCTTGCGGCGGTCACCGTCGGCAATAATCCGCGAAAAAAGCTCGCTCCCGGCTCAATCGGCTGCGCTTCGCGCACTGTCCAGAAATTTCCAAAGTTGTCCGTAATCGCTGCATGATTTCGGCCTACAAAAATTCCAAGCACGATCAGGCCAACAAGCGAGAGAGTCTTCGCGGATGTAAAGACGTTTTGAATCAACTTACCTAGACGCACTCCAAGCGTGTTCAGGAAGGTGATTAGCACAACCATCAGAATCGCTACAAACTGCTGAACCGAAAGACTGACGGCAAGCTTCGAACCGAGGGCGATCGGATGAATGATCCAAGTATTGGGCGAAATTGACGGGAAGAGTACGCCCAGGTATCTCGCGAATCCGA
>QHYO01000487.1 GCA_003224135.1 Acidobacteriota bacterium
TATGACAACGCGATTTCGCTCGCGCGCCGTGCGGTCGCGCAGCAGCCTGAGTGCGAAGGAGCGCATGACGTGCTCGGGCGCGCATATTTTTCCGCTGGCCGCTATGAGGACGGCGCGGCCTTGGCGGACAGCGCCCTCGAGATCGTCAGCAACGATTACAACGCGCTCGTTCCGCTCATCAATTCACTGGAAAAAGTAGGCCGCGTAGCCGACGCTGAGCGCATGCGCCGCCGTGAACGCGAAGTCCTCGAAAATCAGTTGCAGCGTTTTCCCGATGATGTGCGTGCCCGCATTCTTCTGGCTTCGGACCAGGCGAGCGCGGGCGAGACCGATGAAGCCATCATGCATGTAAAAATCGCCGTGGCTATGCGCCCCAATGACGCCAACGTCCTCTACAATGCCGCGTGCACGTACGGCATCCTGGGCATGAAAATTGACGCCCTCGAACATTTCCGCCGCTCTGTCAATGCAGGCTATTCGAATCTCGATTGGTGCCTCAAGGATCCCGACCTGAAAATCCTCTATGACGAACCCGAATTTAACAATCTTATTGCGAATCGCGACGCCAAAGACGTCTGAATTTTTTCGATGTATAAATTGTGCTAGCTCAGGTGGGATCACAAAATTGAAGGCGCATCGGCTTTGCGGCTTTGCGCCCTCGTCAATTGTTCCGAGAAATTTCTGTTCCTCGGCAAAATCTAGTCACAAACTAACCCGCATGGCAAACTCTACAGTCGGGCGATTGCTGTAAGGGGTCGTTGGCCGGGATTCAACAAACTCCGCGGCTCTGACTCGCATGTCGGCTGGGAAATTTTGGCTGGGAGGCCTGAACTCTGCCTGACTGCCTAAAAACCCAATAAAAAGCCACGTTCCCTACCGTTTGACTCAAGAATCTAGAGCCAACATAAGCCTCTATAGCTCATCAACACTCTAAAAGGTAGTACATTTTTCCTGGCGTTCTGCCAGTAGTTACCCAGCTATCAGCCGCTTTGGCCTTCCGGTAAGCAGGCTTGCGCAAATATAGGATTCCCCAGAAACTCCGTATTAGAAAGGTATGGATCGGATTTTACAGATACTTGAGGCGACGGAGGGACTGCTCACCGTGCAACGGGCAACTTCTGGTTCACCAACCGCAGACGCTCTATAAGGCAATCAAGTCGGGACGCCTACCGCATGTTCGTACACTGGGCGGCTCGGTCAGAGTAGACCCCCGACGCCCTCGCCTCATGGCTCAGAGGCCGGGGTGCCCGGTGACAGCTCTCCGGCACCAAATTTAGGGCACGTGAGCAAGCTGTCGGACCTTCATTCCCAGCGTAGGGTTGACGGACTGCAACCAGGAGAGTTGACCAAGAAGCGAGGAGTCGCTCCAAATTTTTTTCGGCAGGGCGGCGTTTTGGAGGGCGTTCCGGCGGATTTGATTTCGATCCTCACGTGCCAAATTAAGTTTTGTGTTTACAACTATTTTGGTAACGACTTGGCGCGTCAGGCTCTCCTCTTTCCCAATTTGGTACGGCGAAAAGATATATAGCTTCCAATTATCCGTAATTCGAACCTTATCTTTTCCGGGCAAATCCCTATCCTTCGTTCCGGCTCTCCTGCAGCCCCTAATCTATTGGCTCTCCCAGCCCACGGGCTGACCGGTAATTACCCATGCCGAGTCGCTTGATTTAAAAAATCGATAGTATTCGGCAAGCTATTTTAAATAAGATGCCGTCCATTGCTCGCCTAGAGTTACGGGGGTAGCACTCTGGACTCAATCTCTCCAGCTTCATTCCATTGAACTCGCGCTCCGTGGCGAGCACAGTGTCTGTCGGCACGCTGCATCTTCAACTGCAGGAGGAACTATGTACCGCTTGCTGATTGCTTCCCACTTCCACGTTGAACGGGACCGTTACCGATCCGCAAGGCGCCGTGGTCGCCGGCGCAACAGTTGTAATCACCAACACCGCAACCGGCATGATCCGGGAGGCCACCACCGGCAGTGACGGTGGCTTCGCCGTCACCGATTTGAGCCCCGGACTGTACACCGTGCGTGTCAATGCTCCAGGGTTCGCTACAAGCGAATTCAGAGAGCTTCGCCTCGAGGTAGGGCGCGCCAGCACCTTGAACGTTTCGCTCAAGATTGTGGGAGCTGGAGAAGTCATCCAGGTGACCACGGGCGAAATAGCCGTGAACTCCACGCAATCGGAGGTGCAGGGTGTGATGGAGGCTGCAGCGATTGAGAGCCTCCCGTTGAATGGCCGGAACTTTCTCGACCTGGCGTTTCTGATTCCAGGGAACCGCCCGGCGGCACGTTTTGACCCAACCAAGACGAACACCGTGGAAGTTTCCTCTGCGGGGGCCTTCGGACGAGGCGGCAATATTATTGTCGACGGCGCCGACAACAATGACGAAGTTGTCGGTGGAACCCTGATGAACTTCCCGCAAGACGGGCTCGCAGAGTTTCAAATCGCCGTGAACAAATATACGGCAGAAGTCGGGCGTTCCTCTTCGAGCATCATCAACATCGCCACCAAGTCAGGGAGCAATGATGTGCACGGGTCCGAGTACATCTTCTTCCGTCACAAGGCGCTGCAGGGACTGCCGGCGACCTTCGACCGGAGATTGCCTACCCCGCGCTTTTCCCGCGAACAGTTCGGCGGCTCTTTAGGCGGCCCCTTCGTTCGCGACAAGCTTTTCGGGTTCATCTCCATGGAATATCTCGACCACCACGAACACGGTGACGGGTGGCTCCGCGCTGGCCTTCGTGCACGATTTCCGGCTGACTTCCAAATTCGACTGGATCCCCGATGAGAAGGACCACATCTCTCTGCGGTACTCTTTCGAACGGTCTCTGGACGTTGACAACGGCTTTTTGACGCAGCCCGCGGGGTCGGCGGCGAATCGTCAGCAGTCGCTTAACCGTTACAACTCAGTTCTCGCGAGCTGGACGAGAAGCCTTTCCTCTAGGCAAATCAACACGGTGATCTACCAAAAGAATTATTTTCTTAACTGCATACCCGCGTTTTCCCCGAATGACCCGGTGACCAATCCGGCCGGGCTGGCGCCGGGCAATGAGGTCCGATTCCCATCTCTGCAGGACGGCGCAAATTACCGCATCCCGCAACGTACTAGGTTAGCCCGCGACCAGGTGCGGGACACCTTCTACTGGTCCTTGGGCAAGCATGGCTTGCGGTTCGGGGCTGAATACCAGTATTACGGATCCGACATACTCTTTGACCTTTTCGGCAGCGGAAGTCTTTTCATGACCGAGGACTTCCCCACTCAGAATCTCTTCACGGGCACGCCTTGTTCGACTGCCACTCCCTGCGACGACACGGACATTCCGATTGCCATAGGACTCAAGAGCGGCGCGCCTGTTCGTCCGCCTACCGGACCTTTTGTCCACAACAACTATCTGGGGTTGTTTGTGCAGGATGACTGGCGCATCAAACCCAGCCTGACACTCAACTTGGGACTTCGTTGGGATGGGGACTTCAACTCGTTGGGTGAGACCGAGCATGACAAAGCATGTCCGTCGCTGACCGCTGCGAGCCCCAACGGCGAGTTCATTCGCAACATCCTGGGGCCGCATGATTCCTCAGCCAAATACAAGAACTTCGGCCCGCGCGTGGGTTTTGCTTGGGGCCCCTTCGGCTTGAAAAACACCGTAGTGCGCGGCGGATACGGCATTTACTACGACAGGGTGATTCTGGAACCAGCCGAGCTGGAAGAGGTACTCAATGGCCGAGTCCTGCCCATTACTGGTTTCGCGGGTTCAAGCTGCACCGCCCCAGGCGGGACAGCGAAACCGAGCCTTGGCAATTGTTCCTTGACTGGAGCGGTTTACGCTGCTGGCTCCCCTACACTTGCCAGCCCATTCTCAGGTGGCTCCAGCCCCTTCGGAATAGGAGTCAACGTAATAGACCCTAAAGCAGCCACGCCCTACGTGCAGCAGTTTACCTTAGGAGTTCAGCGTCAGTTTGGAAGGGATTATCTCTTATCGGTAGATGGACTCCACAACTTCGGTAACCGCCAGCTTATCCCTAGGTTCCTGCGCAGCTTGCCATCGGGAGTCACCTCTCCCTTCGTGGACTGTCCCAATGGCAGAGATCCCTGCAATATAGTGGATCCGGCAAGCGGCCAGAATGTATTGGATTGCTCCAATCCTACTGCGACACCGGTTACCCCTACTACCACGTGCCAGCAGATTACTGACTTTCAGTCCGCGGCCAGAACCTGGTACGACGCCATGCTGGTGAGTTTCCAAAAACGACCGGGAAGCGGAACGTGGCACCCGGGATTCAACATCAGCTATACCCTCTCCAAGACCTTTGACGAGCAGCAAGACGACCAGGTCAGCCCTAGCGGAGCGCCTACCGAAAACCCGGCAATCGTTGGCATGCACGTGAATGATCTAAGGATCGAAAAGGGTTATGCAGTGACCGATGAACGCCACCGTCTCGTGGTGTACGGGAGCATGGAAATCCCGTGGAAGCTAAACATCTCACCCATCTGGACGTGGGCCTCCCACGTCCCGATGGATTCCGTAGTACCCGGGCTTGGCAGTGGGCGCCTTCCCAATATCCCGCGGAACGCTTTGGGACGGCAAATTCCCGATGGGAAGGCGCTAAATGCCGCTGTCGCTGCCTACAACGCGCTGCCCACGTGCCTCGCCAATGGCAACACTGCCGGCCCAGTCCCCTGCAACGGGCCTGGAGACGGGACACGGCTTGCAGTTTCATGTCCTGTCTGCAGCAGTAATCCCAAGTTTGGCGATGATTTCAACTCGATTGACATGCGATTGACGAGGACATTTCACTTCACAGAACCCCATACACTGCAGTTCATTGCGGAAGTGTTCAACCTGTTCAACATCACCAACATCCGGGGCACTACCAACAGGAACTACTCCGGATTTAACAATACGATTTCCTCGCCGACTTTCAACCAGGCTCTCGACACAGCGGGGAAATTCTTTGGGTCTGGCGGGCCGCGCGCCTTTCAGTTTGCCCTACGCTATTCCTTCTGATCGGCTCGGTCGAGCCGGAGGAGTACCGGGCACATGCTCTGCCACCGTGGCCGAAGTGAGGATGGCGGGAGCACAGAGGAAGTAATTGCGGTAGTGAAGTCTCTAAACCACTGATTCTAAGAGATTGGCTGGGAGGCCTGGACTCGAACCAGGATAGCCAGATTCAGAATCTGGAGTCCTGCCAATTGGACGACCTCCCAGCAGGTTGAAAAATCAGACACTTAGAAGTTTTTGGTGGCGCACTACTCGCGGTCTTTTCACTGTATTTTCACTGTGGGACACCCGACCAGTTTGGACGCGTCGCATCGCGTCAACAACGTCCTCTAAATCAACAATGTGGTAGCGGTCGAACACATCTCGCGTCTTGTGGCCAGAAATCGTCATTGCAACCTTTTCACTATTCCCTGCCTTCATCAAATTCTTGATTGCCGAACGTCGAAGCTCGTGGATTGATTAATCCAGTGTACCGTGGGTCTTGCTTTCCTTCAACTTCAGTCAGCGTGCCGAGCCGGGCGGCGCATGCTTTGTGCCTGACCTTTCGCAGATTGGTGCCGTCGAACACCGTACTTGACTTAGAAATCGTTCACGTAACTCTTCGGCTGGGCACCGACCTACAAGCGGCTTCGAAGACTCGTCGACAGAATACTGTCGCGTTGACCGTGCAAGTTAGACAACAACACTTCTGGCGTCACAGTTGCGTACCGACCGGATAACTCTGCAAGATCTGAAACATAGCAACGAGACACCACACGACGCGCCAAAAAGGCAATTTGTAGTGGCGCCCCGTTGGTTCTGGCAGCAAAACCAAAAAGATAAACGGCGTTCCGTGAGCGATCAGCCAGTGGGTTGAGCGCAAAAGGGAGTCGCCGCTCAACAAGACGGCCAGAAGGATCACCGCACCAAAGGCCCCTTTTAACCACGGCACAGCAATCTTAAGCCAGGTCATCCCCCACGCATCATCGCGAGATTCCCTGGTGTAAGCTGCGGCGAGTAGTAGCGCGGTTGCGGCGAACAGGACATCTATGCTGCTGTTTGCCGTGCGAAAGACAAACGCACCAACCGAGTGGCATGGTCCGATCAGCAGGCCCTCCAACAGCATTCCAAGCGATGTGCCGTTCACCCTGACGAACAGAAAGATCAACAGTCCCGAGCCGGCTGCCGACAGTAAGAAAACAGTGAAATCGCGCAAATAGAAGGCGTCGGAAGATCCCTTGTAAATGAGAAGAACAACAGCAAAAAAGGACAATGCCACGACGATTGCGAAATTCCGCGCCCACGCTTGATAAGCCAGCCGATGAGTCAGAACGAAGGGCAAATCACTGCTACGATCAGCGATGCATTCCAGACCACCTGCATCAACCGGCAGCTAGGCGATTCGAGTGTCGTATGATTCCCTGCGAAGAGCTAGGGGACAGATCAGCGCCCTTAGTGGCTCCGTCAACCCGCCCGCAGTGGCTTTTCGACGCCTTTTTTTGCATTCGTCGAGTTAATCGCAACCATTTCGCCGTGCTCCGTCAACTGAAATTCGGATTCGCCCCACGTAATTCGGTCAGAAAAAAGACTCGCCAGCCACACCACAAAATGAATTGCGTCCCTCAGCGGCACCAACCACAGCTTCCGCTGAGTCGTTTCATCTCGGATCCCCCATGCCCCAACCGTCCACGCCAGCGTCAGACGCAGCACAAGGTACAAGCCCAAGAACGTCGCCGTTCCAGAAATCGAACGGCTCACCAGCGCTCCAGCTAGCGCCCAAGGTAATCCGTGGGTGAACAGCAATCCAACGTACGACGCTGGGCGGCATAACCGCACAGTTCGGGCCCATCTCATCTGGTGCTCCCAAAACTTTGCGAAGGTCACGGCCGGATACATCGTCGCCACCACTTCACGCGACACACTCACTCGCCCGCCGACTTTCGCAACTCGGTTCCCGATCTGGTAGTCGTCCGCCAACACATTCGCCAAAGCCTCATAGCCGCCGATTTTCGCGAGCCAGGTTTTCGTCGTCGCCACGGATGCGCCCAGCGCGAACGTGACACCTTCCATCCAGTCAGCTACCAGCACACCCGCCGAGAAATCCGTCGCTACGCCCAACGCTTCCATTTCCGCCCAAAAGTTGTCCTGCGTCACCCCTCTGTAAAAGCAGCTCTCGACACCCGTTTCGGAGTGTTCGAATGGCGCAGCCATCTCCCGCAGATAATTCGGCCCAACTCTCACGTCACCGTCACTCTGCACCAGCAGCTCGTACTTCGCTTCGCGCGCTAACAATGCCAGGTTGTTCACTTTCCCGTTCGAACCCAGTTGAGGCGCATTCGAAAGTAGCCGGATACTTCGTTCCGGAAACTCAGCTGTCAATTCGTGGATGAGCGGAACCGCCTCATCCTCCAAATCGTTCACGCAAAATAGAATTTCGTATTCGGGGTAGTCCTGCACGCAAAAACTTCGAAAATTCTCATAAGACGCAAAGTCCACGCCACGTACCGGCTTCAGAACACTCACCGGCGGAGCGAACGGTCCGAGCTTTGCGCGCTTTTTCGAAAAAAATCGCACCGCCGCCAGCGCTGCAATGAGGTAATACACCAGCGGCACGCATGCAACCACCAGCACGACCTCTCGCCAAAAATCCAGGAAGAAATGATTGTGCAGCGCCGTCAGCAGCGCCAGAAAACCTGCTTCGCGTAGGTAATTTAAGGAAACCATCGTCCCGTCGCCCGTTTCAGCGGCAAAAACGCACTAAACTCAGCCCAGCTTTTCCCGCCCCTCTCGAAGCACGATGCGGCCGCCTCTAACCAACTGAAACCGGCGATCGCGCCAGACAGCGCTTTTGCTCAAATAGCTGGCGCACCAAACTGCAAATCCCAGCAAATCGCGTATCGGATAGAGCCACACTTCTTTTTGTGCGCGTGGGTCGCGCACCACTCCCCAACCGATGACGCACGATTCGAGCAACCGATTGAACGTAGCCGCCAGAAACAAGATTGCGCCAAACAGCAAATGACCCGTGATCGCGCCGGCTAGAATTCCTAAAATCTCGTAAGGCATTGCAAAAATTAGGCCGGTTCCCAAATGACCCTTTGGTCGGGACCAGCGCGTCCCCTTGGCCCAACGCACTTGCCTTTCCCACATGCGCCGGAAGGTCATTGGCGGAACAACATGATCGATGACATGCCGCGAAAGCAAAACCCGATATCCCGCCTTGTGAATAAAATTGCCGGTAACGAAATCGTTGGAAAAATATTCGCCGGTTACCCAGTACCCTCCGATTTTTGCGATGGAGTCTTTCCGCGTTACGATCGTTGGCCCGAGTCCAAATTTTATTCCTTCCAACAGATTGGCGGTAAGGACTCCCGCTGTCATCTCTACTGACATGCCAATCGCATCCATCCCTGACCAGAATCCACCTGCATTCTTCCCGCGGTAAATGCATGTCACCATGCCCACTGCCGGATCGAGCATCGGCGCGACCACCTCTCGCAGATAATTCGGCGCCACTTCTACATCGCTATCGCTCGTTACCAGGATGTCGTAGGACGCAACCTCGCTCAAGCGGCTAAACGAATACGCCGGTGGATTGGGCAGTTCCGGCTGGCCTGTAACCAAAATCGAGCATTTGATATGCGGGTAACGCGAAGCCACTTCCCGGATGACTTCCAGCGCCGCGTCGCTCTCCTCATCCGCCGCAAAAAGTATTTCGTAATCCGGATAATCCTGGCGAAAAAAGCTCTCGATGTTCTCTCTTAACCGTACTTCCGCGCCGTGAACAGGCTTCAAAAGTGAAACCGGCGGCTGGCGGTCGTTTTGTTTCGCGAATCGTCGCTGCTCTTCACTCTCACGATGAAACTTTGCCGCCCCAACGAGCGCGAGAACCAGGAAGCTGCAAGAAGAAAGAACGCCCACGCATGCAACCACCAGCAGTGCAAACCCGATGATATTGATCACTGTCATTCAGCCCCTCGGCTGAGGGGCACTGGCACGTGGCGCCGCCTGCTGCGATTCGGTAGCACCAACAAGATCTTTGAAGTGGCGCGTTGCGTCGTCAGGAAAGTCCGAAATCAGATCGTTGGCGCCTGCTTCGGCGAGCTCGAACAATCGCGCTGAAGGTGCATACCCTGCGCATCTCATCCCCGCCGCTCGCGCTGCCAGGACGCCCGCCACTGAGTCTTCCACCACGACGCACTGCCTGGCCTTTACGCCCATTCTTACCGCCGCGAGTAGAAAAATATCCGGTGCTGGCTTTGGAGCACCAGGCTCTTCGCCGGTAACAATCACGGAAAAATGTTTCGTAATTCCAAAGTGCTCGAGCGATTCATGCGCCCGGACGCGCCCAGCGGAAGTTGCAAGCGCACACAGGATTCCGTCCGCATTCAATTGCGAAAGGACTCTCAGAATTCCAGGTTTTGCATGCAACTTATTTCTGGCGATCGCATACAAATCATCCTTGCGTCGGCCCAATCTTTCCATTTCCGAAAGCTCAATCGAACCAAGGTAGTGCCGCAGAATCTCTCGCCGCGGATGCCCCGCATACAGGAAATCCAGATTGAGACTCGCTGAATCAATCCCTTGTTCGACGAGCAGCGTTTTCCACGCGGCCTCATGAATGGGATGGCTGTCGGCCACCACGCCATCCAGGTCAAAAATGACCGCTTCGAGCGTGGCACCGTGAATGGAGCTTCCTGCTGAGTTTAGTTGAACCTCGTGGCTATTCGGCATTGTTAAGCATCATGCGCTGGCGAATCGCCAGAAAGATGGCATGCGTGGCGCAAAGATGTGCATCTTCGATGTGTTGCATGCTGTCAGATGGCACGATGAGGCACAAATCGGCAAGCGTTTTAGCGCGGCCACCCGCAAATCCAGTGAGAACCAGCGTTTGCACTCCCAATCGCCGCCCTGCTTCCAATCCTCGAATGACATTCGGCGAATTTCCACTCCCCGAAATTGCCAGCGCAATATCGCCTTTTTCGGCAAGACTCTCCAGTTGCTCGGAAAAAATCTCTTCGTAAGCTTTGTCGTTTGCCCAGGCCGTAATCAACGCGACGTTGTCCGTCAGCGCGATCGTCTTCAAACGCTTCGCGCGTCCTGCGACTGTTCCCTTCCCGATATCACATGCGAAGTGTGAAGCCAGCGCCGCGCTACCTCCGTTACCGAATACGAACAGCGTCCGGCCCTCCTCATACCCGCGCCAGATCACATCGATCACACCGTCCACGACCTGGTGATCGAGATGCGCCAGGACGTCCTGCACAGCCAAAAGATAGTCTTTGGCCGCAAGGGACGGCGCAGCTGCGATGGCGGTTGTCTTTACATTTTTCACAGGAAATCCCAGCGAACGAGCTGACTTAATCGATTATATACTGGCCCTGCCGACCTCACAACGCGGCGCGAATCGCGTTTCGTTGCAGTTATCGGGGAGGCCCACCCGTTTGGCCGACCAGTTGCCCATTCTGCCCGTCATTATGTAGCACCTGTGAGCCTTCTGTCGTCAGCGCAAAAGGCATCTCCCGCAGCGCCACGAGCGCCGCTCGCACCTGCTGCTGCTTCTCCGGACGACAGCTCAACAATAAAAATCCGCCGGCTCCCGCTCCAAGGAGCTTGCCGCCCGCCGCTCCCGCCTCACGAGCAAGACGATAATTCGATTCCACCACGTCGTTCGTGATACCGCTCGCAAGTCCACGCTTAAGCTGCCATCCCTGGTCGAGGATCGCCAATTCAACCATCTGTCCTACCCTGCGAAATTTCTCTTCGTCCGCCATATTGCGCGCCTGCTCCGTCAAAATCGAAGCCGCGGGCCTTTCCTGGCCGATATAAAAAAGCATCAGCCGTCCAGAAAGTTCTTCCCGAGTTTTTTCAGAACATTTCACAGCATGCACGTCCACGCCTCCGTCCGGCTGAAATCGAATGAAGTTCAATCCGCCGTACGCCGCGGCAAATTGGTCTTGTTTACCAATGGGCGCGGCAACTCGCTCAAGCTCAATCTCGCATGCTGCCGTCGCCAGCTCGTGTGCGCTGGGACTTCTGCCGGTCCTCACATAGAGCGCATGCAAGAGCCCAACTGTAAATGCGCTGCTCGAGCCCATGCCGGTGCCCGCGGGCACATCCGCGAAGCTGGCGATCTCCATGCCGCGCTCGATGCCCACAAGATTCAGGCACTCTCGTACCAGGGGATGCTCAATTTCCGAAACGCTTGAGACGTCCTCCGTGCGCGAATACTTGATTCGAATCTTGTCGTGAAAATATGGATGTAGCGCGATGTACATCGCCTTGTCGATCGTGGAGCTGAGCACAGCTCCGCCGCTTCGGCGGTAATACTCAGGCAGGTCGCTGCCGCCACCAGCAAAGCTCACCCGAAATGAAGTTTTCGTCAGTATCATGCAAGTTTTTCTTCGAGTGCAGCCAATCCGGTTGGGCTACCCATGTCATAAAAGGGTTCTGTCGTCACCCACGCTCGCATCTCGCCTTGCGCAATTAGTTGCGGATAAATCTCCTCTTCCAGTGAACATTTCCGCTCTGCAGGAAGCCGCGCGAGAATCTTTTTCTTCAGTACGATCACGCCCGCATCAATGTGGCTTAGCCCTTCAGAATTTCGTTTGCGGTACGCAGTCACCACTCCGTCCTGGCTCACACCTAAATTGGCGGGCAGCAGGCTCGCCGGAACCTCCTGCGAAGCCGTTTCCGGCTTCCCATAAGCCACAATCAGCGCCGTGCAATCCGCTTCCTGAAAATCTTGCAGCAACGCAGCGTAATCAATCGCAATATACGTATCGCCATTCACGAGCACAAAATAATCTCGTAGCTGCGCTTCTGCATTCTTCAAGGCTCCCCCGGTGCCTAAGGGAGACGGTTCAAATGAGTATGAAATGCGGCAACCAAATTTGTCGCCGTCACCAAAGTATTGCTGAATCTGGTCGCCTAAATAAGCCACGAGCAGCAGCGCACGCCCAATTCCGCCGTGAGTCAGCAATTCCAACTGGTGTTGCAAGAAAGGTTTCCCTCTAACCGCTATCATCGGTTTAGGAATCGTTTCCGTAATTGGACGCATCCGCGTGCCCAGCCCACCAGCGAGAATCACGGCTTGCGTGCCGGACTGCCGGCTTCTCATCGCTGAATTCATTTCTTCGCCAAAAACCGATTCGCGATGGCTGCATTTATCGAGGAGGTGTCCTCGCTGCTCCGCAGCGGCTGCTGTGCTGGCCGGTTGCTGTAAGCAGCTTTACCGCCGCTTTCCGCAATCAAGTATCTTCCACCTGCAGGCAGCCATTTCTCCGCGTCGGACCGCTTCTCCGATGGCACAAAAAGGAAAACCCGCTGCGCTCCCTGCCAGATCGGCAAAAATTCTTCATCCTTACAGAAAATCGGCGGCGCGTCAGGATACTGCGAACCCGGCAGCAAATTGTTGTATCTTCCATTCCAGATCAGCAGCCTGCGTCCCGTGTAGAATCCCACACTCGAACTCGCGTCAAACTCGCCGTAAATCGCCAGCACATCCTCGCCCTTGATTTGCACGCGTACTTTTTCCACCAGTGACTTTGACGAAAGGTACGGCCCAAACACGCCCAAGGCAATGTTCGCCGCAAAAAAGAACAATGCCATCGTCGCCGCCATCGTCAACGTCGCCGCAATTGCTCTATTTCTGCGCCGCAGCCACCACGACAAACCCAGGCCCACCAAAAACGCCACCGCCGCCATTGCCGCCGGCAGTCGCAGCACTGCGAACGCTTGTGGCGTCAAATCCAAAAAATGCGCCATGGAAACCCGGTAGACATCCTGCTCTTGCCGTTCGAGCAGCGACGATATATCTCCGTGCACCTCGACCTTCGCGGAGATCACCAGCATCGTGATCAGCACCCCCGCCAGCAAAACCCCCACCGCCGCCAAAGCTGCTTGAATGTACTTGATCCACCTCAGGCCTTCTTCTTCCGCGCGCGCCAATCCAATTCCCAGCAGCATCGCGATCGCCGGCCATGCGCCGAAACTGTAATACTCCATCCGCGAACCGAACGTCAGCGAGAAAAACAGAAGAATGAATCCGCCCCACAACGCAAGCAAAAGCTTCACCTGTTGTGGCGCCTCCAGATTTTTCCACGTCCGTACGGGCGGAAACCCTTTGCACACGGCCATCAGAAAAATACTCCACGGGAATAACCAGATCAGGTGTGCGCCCAGCCACAACCACAGCGGGACAGCCTCATAGTCCGGAGGAAACCGTGTTCCTACTGCTCGCTTGAAGTGCTCATTGATGAAGTACGACCAGAAAAACGTTTTCGCGCGCAAGCTCGCCAGCAGGTGCCACGGCGTCGCCACAACAAGAAAAATCAGCGTGCTCGATACCAGGTGCATCTCGCCCAGCCGCTTCCATGCTCTCGTCGCAATCACAAACAGCACAATGATCCCGACTGGAAAAATCACGCCTACCAACCCTCGCGTAAGCATCGCCAGCGCGGACATCACTGCCGCGCCCCAATACGCTATCCGCGGCGGCAACGATCCGGTCCATCCGCGAAGGAAGAAATAAAAGACCGCCGTAAACTCCAGCGCGTAAATTCCTTCCGGAATCATGATTCGCGTGAATAGAAAAAATCCCGCGCCGGTCAACACCGCCAGCGCGCTGTACAACCCTGCCCGCACGCCAAAAAATCGCCGTGCAAATTCATTCACCAGCAGCGCCAGCCCGATCATCGCCAGCGCCACCGGCAGCCGCGTCGCGAATTCGTTCACGCCCAGCACAGCGTAGCTAGCCGCGACTGCCCAATAATGCAGCGGTGCCTTCATCAGGTACCGAATCCCGTTCATGTAAAGGATCACCCAGTCGTGCCGCTGCAAGATCTCGCGCGCCACCACTGCATGCGACGCATCCGCATCGTCCAACAAACCGGGAAATCCCGCATTGCCGAGGTAAATCACGCAGCCAAAGAACAGCGCGATCAGCGCCCCGGCTTTCCGGGTCAGCCAACCTGCTTGCTCTTCTGCTTTTATAGTGGAATTCATCAACAGGAAGTTCGAAACATCCGTTTCAACCAATCGCAACCAGGGCGACTCCTGCGCAAACCAGGATTACTCCAGCCCAGCGCGCCGCGTTCACTTCTTCTTTCAAAATATATTTCGCGCCCAGCGTCCCCACCACGTAACTCAACGCCGAGGCCGGAATCACGAAGCTGATCGGTTGCCACGACAACAGCACCAGCAGCGCATAAAACGATGCCGCCATCAGCGGAATCGCCACCCAGAACCACCCATTGCACACCGCGCGCCCCAGAAAAATTAGCAACGCCTTTGGCCGTAGCCGCGCCGGCTCGCCCGTCGCCTTCATCCCATAGGTCATCGCAATTTCGCCGCCCGTGCTTCCGCAGATCAGCACCGCCAGCAATAAAATTGTGCC